>CAYPJB010000011.1:0-25574 GCA_964410845.1 uncultured Bacteroidales bacterium
AGGGTCATCAATGCTGTAGGAGGTCATATTATTTGGTGTTGCCTGTATCGCTGATGACCGGCACACTGATGACCAGACCGGCGAATTTGGGTGACTTGGAAACCTCTTTGAACATGCCCCCATGGCAACCGACGCAGCCACTCGTGAGTGGGATCGCGATGGCACGTCGATAGTATCCATCTTCCACAACCTCGACTTCCGGTTTGCCTGCAGCAATTTCCCTGGCCGCCCGCTTCTCAAATGCCGTTTTCGGCTCGTGATCAATGCTCATCGCCTTCATATTCACCGAGATCCACTGTGCTTCCACCTTGGACTGTGATTTGATCTCGGAAAATACATCTTCCATCGCGCGAGCGGGGAGTACGGCCTTATCACTGCGGAAATAGCGGTGGTGCAACATGTCCAAGGTCGCTGAATACACGCTGTGCATGGTTTTCGCGCGATCACGTGCCAGAACTACCGAGACGCGGTCTTTCTGCTCGATCTGCGCATCACCCGTCTTGATATTGCTGTCCTTCGATCGTGAACCTGCAGGTGGCTCCGCGCTGATGGCAACAGCCATGCAGAGAACACTCGCTGTGCCGAGCATCATACTTCGCATGTCTAGTGAAAGTGTCTTCATCGCGCTGCTCCTGCTGGCACATCGAGGGACCACAAGGGTATGGCTCAACCATGCCACTTGAAATCTACACGTTAATGTGTAGTATTGCAAGTGTCGAACGGGAAAAAGAATGCTTCCGAAAACCGCCGAATACGCTTTGCGAGCCGCCGTCTGGCTGGCACGCAACCCCAGGCAAACGATTGCTGCTGACCAGATTGCCGCCCGGACGAAAGTGCCCAGGCGATATTTGCATCTTGTCCTGCAGGATCTGGTGCAAGCCGGACTCATGCGATCGCAGCCTGGTCCAGGTGGCGGATACGCATTGGATCGTGACCCTCAGCAAATCTCGATACTCGATGTGGTGAACGCCGTTGCATCCCTCGAACGTATTCACCACTGTCCCTTGGGATTGGCATCGCATACGAAACTGTGCCCCTTGCATCAGGAACTGGACAAGGTCTACGCTGCAGCGGAAACTGCCTTTGCCCGGGTAACGCTTGCCCAGTTGCTTCGTTCCACCAGCCCCATCATACCGTTATGTGAAATATCAACAGAACGCCTCTCGACGAAGAGGCTTGCCACCAGACACAGGGAGACGAACCGATGAATGCCTGCACCATATTGAATAACCTGACCCTCGAAATCGAGCCGCCAGTCAACGGCACGCTGAGCCGAACCATCCATCAGGATGATCGCCTGAAGGCCGTGTTGTTTGGCTTCGCCGCCGGTCAGGAACTTTCAGAACACACTGCATCAACGCCGGCGATCATGCATTTCCTGAAGGGAGAAGCCGAAGTCGGCCTCGGCGAAGACAAGGTATCCGCCACTGCTGGTACCTGGATTCACATGCCTCCA
Organism: uncultured Bacteroidales bacterium; assembly: GCA_964410845.1. Taxonomy (GTDB): domain Bacteria; phylum Planctomycetota; class Planctomycetia; order Gemmatales; family HRBIN36; genus JAEUIE01. Next base: position 1,457 of record CAYPJB010000011.1, read on the forward strand.
CGACTTCCGCACAGCATTCTCGCCAAAACCCCAGTGAGCATGCTGCTCCTGCTCCTGAAATCATAACCTGGTCGAACACGATCACTGGTGAATGAGTAAAAGTCAACGACGAGGCAACCGTGTAGATATGCAGCCTGAAGACTTTCAACATCCGGGTATCGTTCCTGCACAGCGAAAACCAAGTTCTGTTACCGCAGCATTCTATCGGACATCGATCAGGGTGATATCCACTCGAGAAACCACATGTAATAACCGTTCCAAAGCAGATTGCCCTAACCATCGCTGGTACCAGGGGCGGAGCGAACGACCCATCACAATATGAGTGATGTTGTATTCTGCCACGAAAGAAGCAACCGCAGCTTCGAAGGTCGGGCCTTTGAACTGCATGGGTATGGCGCCAAGTTGCTGGGCCAGTGTCTGAGCTTCTGCGATTTGACGTTGTCTGGCTGCATCCACTTTCTCGGCTGCTTCATTCGGTGTTTGCACATAAACCGCATAGAGTGGAGCGTTAAAGCGATCCGCCAATCGGGCTGCTTTACGAAGGAGTCGATGCACATTCGGGCTGCCTGAACTGAGGCAGACCATTACCCGGTCGGAGGCGTTGACAGTCATCCCGGCTTTCTGCTGCCGCTGGCGATCCAGGGCCGAGGCGATCTCTTCCAGGGTAAGTTCCCGCAAGCGGCTGAGATTGTCAGCAGTGAAGAAATGGCCTAGTGCTCGTTCCACCCGTTCCTGGGGATAGACTTTTCCCTGCCGAAGTCGTTCCTGCAGATCTTCGGCGGCGATATCGACGTTGACGATCTGATCTGCCTGGGCAACGACGTGATCGGGGATGCGTTCCTTTACTTTAACGCCGGTGAATTGTTCGATCACATCGTACAGGCTTTCAATGTGCTGAATGTTGAGAGTCGTGATGACGTGAATTCCTGCACGAAGCAACTCGTCCACATCCTGATAGCGTTTGCTGTGCCTTGAGCCCGGAGCATTGGTGTGAGCGAGCTCATCCACCAGCACTACGGTGGGTTTTCGCTGAAGCACTGCCTGCAGATCCATCTCTTCCAGCTTCACGCCTCGATACTCGATGATACGACGTGGGACAATTTCCAGATCGCCTACCAATGATGCAGTGTCAGTTCGACCATGGGTTTCGATGATACCGATGACCACATCAATACCTTGCTTCTTCAGCCGCTGTCCTTCGAGCAACATGCCGTACGTCTTGCCGACGCCAGGCGCAAAGCCGAGGTAGATTTTGAGTTTGCCCCGTTGTTGTGAACGAATCAGGCCGAGGAAATGTTCAGGATCCGGTCGTGGCTGTGTCATGTGAGATCTCCTGCCACGGGAAGATCAATTTCGAAGGTGGTTCCCTGCTGTTCCTTGCTGATGCAGCGAATAGTGCCTTCATGTGCTTCGATTATTTCCTTCACGATGGCCAACCCCAAGCCGGTGCCCGGCGACTGATCACGTCCTGGTATGCGGAAGAAGCGATCAAAAATATGGGGTAGATATTCAGCGGGGATGCCGATGCCGGTGTCACGAACGAACAGTGTGATGGTGTGGTCGTTGCGTTGCTTTGCTCCCAGAGTGATGCTGCCACCAGATAAGGTGTAGGTGATGGCATTATCAACCAGGTTGGCAAGTGCCCGCCCCAGCCGAACTGTATCGACCTTGATGGAGCGAACCGAATCGGCAATCTCCAGCTTTAGCTCAATCCGTTTATCTTCCGCACGAGTGTAAGCATCATCGATTGCCCTTTGGAGCAGTTGCCGTGGATCAATTGATTCGATCTCCAGCAGTTCTCGTCCGTCTTCCAGGCGAGCCAGGGCAAGGAGCTGCTCGATGAGTTTGAAGAGCCTTTCGGTATTCTCGCGAGCTTCCAGCAGGAGTTCGATCTGCTTGGGCTCCAGCGGCCCTACTGCTTCTTCCAGCAGAACGTGGACAGCCAGTCGAACACTGGTGAGTGGCGTCTTCAGCTCATGACTGACGGTTGCCACCCAATCAGTCTTGAATTTATCCAATAGACGGAATCGGGTGACATCGCTGAGTACGATCGCTGCACCCAGATACTCTCCATCCGGAGAGCTGATCAGGCGAGCCTGTGGCAGGTAGGCCCGCTCTTCATTCTGAAAACGGAAGGTGATGACCTGCTCAAAGGAATTGCTCTCCAGATTCTGTTTTTGCAGTAAGAACTGGTCGAGGAATGCTTGCAACGGTTCTGGTGCATTCCATTTCTCGCCTTGCTGCCCCACCCGTGGTGTGACAATGCCAAAGAGTTGCTGTGCTGCGGGGTTGGCCGATTCAACATAACCGCTGGGATCGAGGACGATGATGGGATCAGGAAATGAATCAATGGTGGCTTGTCGTGTTTGCTGTGCTCGCCGCAGTGCTTCCGTGTCCGATTGTTTGTAGACACGGAGCTTGCTGGTCATAGCGTTGAACTCCTGAGCCAGTTCGCCGATTTCATCGTGACTATGCACAGGCACCATCAGGTGAAGTTGGCCGCTCCCGATCGATTGGGCAGCATCACGTACGCTACGGATAGGCACCACGACAGTACGATCCAGCCACCACAGGGCTGCCAGCAAGGCTGCCAGGGCAATGAGCAGGCCGATGCTGAAACCAATGATAGACTGCTGAGCAGTTTGCTGGGCATCACGGCTGGCATGCTGCATGTGGGTTTCGTTCAGATCATGAATCTGCTGAGCAATGCTGGTGAGTTTCTGCTGAAGTAGAGCAAGCTTCGAATAGATAACAGGTCTATCTGTCGAGGATGGTGGCAATCCAAAGAACTGATCTCCCAGCTTACGATATTCCGCTGCTGTCTGAGTGAGCAAGTCAACGAGTTGTTGCTCCTGCGGTACAATGGTGATGTTGTTTTCTTCGATAATGATCTGTTTCTGAAACTCTCCCGATGCCGACAGCATGATGGTACGAGCCTGTTCTTCCCTGCCTGCCAGTGCCAGACGATACGATTCGTCGATCTGATGCAGTGCGAAGAGTAGCTGATCCATGGCGCGGACACTGTTGTAGTTTTCGCGAAGGATAGCACTGCTCCGCTGACCAAGGAGGATCAGAAGCCAGGCACCCACGCCACCGGTAAGGGCCAGGAGCAGGAATGCTGGAGCGATGACAAGCAGCAAGCGTCGGCGGAGCGTCGTGTGCAAGATCAGCTCCTCCGTTTAGTAGCCCAGTTTCTTGCGTTTGCGGTACAGGGTGCTGGCATCGATGCCCAGAATGCTGGCTGCTTCATCCAGCGAAGTGGTTCTCGTAAGCACCAGCCGAAGATGTTCTGCTTCCAATTGTTCCAGTGTGACATCAGCTCCTACCTGGCATGTTTTGGCATGGCTTGGCTTGCCGAATTGCACAGGCAATTGAGACAAGCCGATTTCCTGATCGTTGGACAGGATCACCGCCCGCTCAATGATATTGCGAAGTTCACGCAGGTTGCCAGGCCAGGTGTGATGTTTCAGTGCAGTCATCGCTTCGCTGGTAAAGCCCGTTACCAGTCTGCCCGTCTGCTCAGCAAAGAAAGTCAGGAGATGCCTGGCTAGCGAAGCGATATCTTCCCTCCGATCACGAAGTGCAGGCAAAGTGATTTCAATGACGTTCAGGCGATACAAAAGATCTTCGCGAAACTTGCCGTGTTGTACTGCTGCTTCCAGATCGCGATTGGTTGCTGCAATGATGCGAACGTCGCCAATGCGGGTCTGAGTATCACCCACCCGTTCGTAGGTTTTGTCCTGCAGGAAGCGGAGGAGCTTGGGCTGCAACGTTAATGGCAGGTCGCCAATCTCATCCAGAAATAGCGTGCCTCCCTCAGCAGCTGCGACTTTACCCTGGGTGGTTTCAACCGCACCAGTAAACGCACCACGGACATGGCCGAAGAGATCGCTTTCGAGAAGTTCGGATGAAAGGCTGGGACAATGCACTGTGATGAATGGGCAACTGGCCCGCTTACTTCTGGCATGAATAGCCCGTGCCAGTACACCTTTGCCTGTCCCGCTCTCGCCTCGCAAGAGGATTGCTGCTTCTGAAGGAGCCACCTGGAATGCTGTAGCCAGGGCCGCCTGCATGGCAGGCACGACCGTCTGCAAGTCCACTTCAGGTATGGCTTGGCGAATCTGTTCACGCAAGTTGCTGACTTCACTGCGCAGGCCCCGCAGTTCCTGCCAGCGGTCGAGTAGTAATCGCAGCTGTTCAGGAGTGAATGGCTTGGGAAGATAGTCGAAAGCCCCGCGTCGCATGGCTTCCACTGCTGTATCGATACCTGCATAGGCAGTCATCACCACGATGCCTGCAGTTGGATTGCTCTGCAGCAACTGTGAAAGTACATCCAGTCCCGATTCGCGACCGAGCTTCAGATCAACGAGGATGAGATCGTAGTCTTCCTTGCTGACGAGATGGAGTGCTGCAGCACCGCTGGCAGCTTCCGCTACCTGATGCTTCATGCTTTCCAGTGTCAGCCGAAGCGTTCGTCGGAGACTGACTTCATCATCAATAATCAAAAGCCGCAAGAGGAAGTCCTCGCTTTGCCTCTAGTTATTATGCGAGACTTGTGCCAGCGAATCAGGAATTCCACGTACTCTCCTCTAGGCCCTGAGTAGAGGGGCCAAAGGTGGGGGCGATTCTTCAATTCCAGCATCTCGATAGGATGTTCGTGCAAAACGCAAGGTGCATCATGCAAAATGCACGAAGTTAATGTCATGCATCGAACGGACGCGTCTTCATTCGCCCAGTTCTCCAGTACCCTTCTTGATCTCCAGATCATTGGCACGCTCCGTGCAATTCATCATGTTATTCAACTTGGAGAACCATATGGACTTCCTTCCCTGGTACGTCGGCATGCTGATCCTTGGTCTGGTAGCACTGGGCTGCATGGCAGCCTTCGTGCGATTCTGCGAACGGGTTTAAGGTGCTGACATGCTTTGGATCACCATCATCCTGACTTTATTTCTACTGGCCTACCTGGTGGCAGCGCTGCTGCGACCTGAGTGGTTCTAGGAGCTTGATCTCATGTGGCTTCTGCCATTGCTGATAGTTATCGTAGCAGTGCTTCTCTCGATTCCGCTTGGACGTTACCTCACGAAAGTGCTGGATCGTCCATCGCACGGTTGGCTTGAAAAGCTCCTCGATACTGGTGGGCAGAACTGGAAACAGTATTGCCTGGCGATGCTGAGCTTCAATGGGATCGTCTTTGTCATTGGCTTCCTCGTCCTTTTACTGCAGCCCTGGCTGCCTCTGAATCCAGATGGTAAAGGGATGCTGGCACCGACAACCATCTTCAACACTGCCGCTTCGTTCCTGACCAACACTAACCTGCAGCATTATTCTGGTGAAGCGCATCTCTCGTACTTCAGTCAACTTTTCTTCATCTGCTGGAAGCAGTTCGTGACTCCCTCCATCGGCCTGGCTGCATTGCTTGCTATCATCCGTGCCTTGCGGGGAGATTCGCACCTGGGCAATTTCTACGTCGACCTCTGGCGAAGTGTCGTCTGGGTCTTTCTGCCGATGAGCATCATTCTCGGTGTACTCCTGCTGGCTGGTGGTGTGCCGATGACACTGGAAGGCGCAGCTTCGGTCAAGACGTTGACTGGCGGCGAGCAGACCATTGCCCGCGGCCCCGTCGCTGCCATCGTTGCCATCAAACAACTCGGCACCAATGGCGGTGGCTACTTCGGGACGAACTCCTGCCATCCTTTCGAAAACCCGTCGGCGTGGACAAACTTTCTTGAATGCATGTCGATCATCCTCGTTCCGATGGCCTGTGTATACCTCTTTGGCAACATGTTGAAAGCGCAGCGGCATGCCACACTCCTCTTTGGGGTCATGCTGCTTTTCCTGGTGACCTTTATCGTCTGGGGAATCGCGACTGACACTTTGCAACCAAACCCGGGGCTTCATTCGCTTTCATTGGATCAATCGATTGGCAATCTTGAAGGGAAGGAACTACGGTTTGGCCCTTCAGCGGGGCCAACATGGGCCGCGATAACGACATGCACCTCGAATGGCTCCGTCAACTGCATGCATGACAGTCTGAATCCGCTAGCCGGGTTGTCACCACTCTCGGGCATGTGGCTGAACTGCATCTTCGGTGGAGTTGGCGTGGGGATGATCAACTTTCTGGTCTATCTCATCGTCGCGGTGTTCCTGGCTGGCCTGATGGTGGGTCGTACACCAGAGTACCTGGGCAAGAAAGTGGAAGCTCGCGAGATGAAGCTGGCCATGCTGGCGTTGCTCATTCATCCGCTGATGATCCTGGTTCCTACTGGCGTTGCAGCCATCTGCGACTGGGGCACCGGTGCAGTGAACAATCCCGGCTCTCATGGCCTGAGCGAAATGCTTTACGAATTCAGCTCCGCCTCCGCCAACAATGGTTCAGGCTTCGAAGGGCTAGCTGACACCGTGGGCACCGCTGATGACTTCCGCAGTCCCGAGAAACTGGAAGCGAATCGCCGTGCAATGGTTTGGGATATTGCCACCGGGCTGATCATGTTGATCTGCCGATTTGTTCCCATCATCGCCCCGATTGCACTGGCTGCATCGCTGTCAGCCAAGAAGCGAACACCATTGACTACCGGAACCCTGCGTACTGAAACACTCACCTTTGGTTTCGTGCTGCTCGGCACCATTATCCTTGTCGGTGCACTGCTGTTCCTTCCCGTCGCAGCGTTGGGACCTGCAGCAGAACACCTCGGCCCCATGCCTTTCGGCAAATAGGAGATACCCGTGAACGCTGTGAATGAGCCAAAGCTGGCTCGTCGTCAGAGCCGTAGTTTGAGCATCTTCGCACCGGAGCTGCTCAAGATCGCCGCCTGGCGATCGATTGTGATGCTGCGACCTGACATTCTCTGGAAGAACCCGGTGATGTTCGTGGTCGAGGTGGGAACATTTCTCTCGATCCTGTACACCGTTGCTGCAGCAATGAATCCTGGCACTACGCAGGTGTCGCTCAGCTACTTGATCGCACTCAATGCCTGGCTCATCATTACACTTCTGTTTGCCAACTTTGCTGAAGCATTGGCTGAAGCTCGTGGCAAGGCCCAGGCTGATGCTCTCCGGAAAACTCGCCAGGCAACTCCTGCTGTTCGATTGAAACAAGCGGTTTCACTACTGGTAGTGAATGATCAACATGTCGAGAAGACTGTCTCCACCCAGCTTGCTGAGGGAGATGTCGTGTTGGTGGTCGCGGGAGAACTCATCCCTGCGGATGGTGAAATCGTCGAGGGTGTAGCTTCGGTGGATGAATCCGCCATCACAGGGGAATCTGCCCCGGTGGTACGTGAAGCGGGTGGTGATCGTTCTGGTGTGACCGGTGGCACCCGTGTTCTTTCTGATCGAATCCTTATTAAGGTTACCGTCAAGCATGGTGAATCGTTCCTCGACAAGATGATCGCCCTCGTCGAAGGAGCCAAACGGCAACGTACACCCAATGAGATTGCCCTCTCGATAGTGCTGGCAGCTTTCACGCTGATCTTCTTGATCGTCACGGCAACCCTCTGGCCACTAGCGAAGCACGCAGAAGAGTACATGACCGGCTTTCGTGGTGTATCGGTCGTTTCGAGCTTAGGAACGGATATTCCGACGCTGGTGGCATTATTGGTCTGCCTGATTCCTACCACCATTGGTGCCTTGCTTGCTGCGATCGGTATTGCTGGTATGGATCGGGCACTGCGTTCCAACATCATCGCCAAGAGTGGCAAAGCGGTAGAAGTGGCAGGCGATGTCGATACGCTGCTCCTGGATAAGACCGGCACCATTACGATGGGCAATCGCCGGGCGACCCGCTTCGTGCCCTTTGGGGATTACAGTGCCGTCGAAGTGGGGCGCCTCGCTGCTCTGGCATCGGCTTCCGATGAGACCCCGGAAGGCAAGAGCATTGTCGAATTGTATCGTCTGCTGTCGGATGCCAACATCCTGGCAGCCGAGCCGCCAGCAGGTGCACGCTTTGTCCCCTTTAGCGCACATACACGAATGAGCGGTATCGATCTTCCTCATGGCGAGACTATCCGCAAAGGCGCCATTGATGCGATTCTGAAATACATCAGTCACAATCATGGCTCTAGTACTGAACTCATACAGCAACAAACCAGGCAAGCTGCGTCACAAGGTGCAACGCCCTTGCTGGTCTGCCAGGGTAACCGCATCGCTGGCATGGTAGTGCTGGAAGATATCCTCAAACCCGGTATTCGGGATCGCTTCGAGCGTCTTCGCATGATGGGCCTGCGCACCGTGATGGTGACCGGTGACAACCCGCTGACCGCCAAACACATTGCTGAGCAAGCCGGTGTGGATGACTACATTGCCGAGGCTACGCCCGAAGCCAAGCTGGCCTATATCCGGAGTGAACAGGCGGCGGGCAAGCTGGTAGCTATGATGGGTGATGGTACCAATGATGCACCAGCACTCGCCCAGGCGGATGTCGGCGTCGCTATGAATAGTGGTACGCAGGCCGCTAAAGAAGCGGGGAACATGGTTGATCTCGACAGCGATCCGACCAAACTCATTGAAGTGGTCGAAGTAGGCAAGCAGTTGCTGATGACCCGTGGTGCACTGACGACCTTCAGCATCGCCAACGACATGGCCAAATACTTTGCCATCGTGCCGGCGCTCTTTGCGGGCACGCTGCCCTGGCTCAAAGCCCTCGACTTCATGCATCTGAGTTCGCCAACGTCAGCCATTCTGTCGGCGGTGATATTCAATGCCATCGTCATTCCATGTCTGATACCCATTGCCCTGAAAGGTGTGACCTATCGCCCGGTAGGCGCTGATGCACTGTTGCGGCGCAACCTGCTGGTGTGGGGGTTAGGTGGCATACTCGTGCCCTTCATCGGCATCAAACTGATTGACATGGTGCTGTCCATCTAGTTTCTCGTTCCATTCCATCCAACTCAGGCGATCCCATGTTTCCTCATCTTCGTTCACAACTGATCCTGGTTTGCGGTACGCTGCTGCTCTGCTGTATCGGCTATCCCCTCTTGCTGCTGCTCATTGGCATGGGACTGTTCCCCAGCCAGGCTGGGGGCAGTCTAGTGACCAATTCGCAAGGGATCTTCATTGGCTCCAGCCTTATCGCACAGCCCTTCAAGGGTGATGAATGGTTTCAGCCACGCCCATCTGCTGTGGACTACCACGCTGCAGCCTCGGGAGGCTCCAACCTCGCTGCCAGCAATCCCAAACTGCGAGAACGAATAGTCAAGCAGATGGAAACATTCGACTCCAAGCAGTCAGTTCCTGCCGACGTGGTGACCACCTCGGGATCAGGGCTTGATCCTCACATCACTCTGGCGAATGGGCAGTTGCAATTGAAACGCATCGCACATTCATGGGCTGTGCAGACGAAACAAGATGATGCCAGGACACTGGCCATCATAGACAAGCTCCTTATCACACACGCAATCAAGCCGTTATTTGGTTTAACAGACAGTTCACCTCTGCTCAATGTTCTGGAACTCAATCTCGAACTGCAAAAGGCCTTTGCAGGCCAACGATAGTTGACTGGTTACGGCTAGTCACTGGGGTAGGGGGGATCGACGTGACAGCCGATCTCCCCACTTCTCCAGCCTTCGCAATCGACTACACGTTTACTGTAACAGAGTTACTGGTGCTCCCCAGGAAACCGGTCGCTCCCATGTATTGCGTGCTGAAAGTGTAACTCCCTGAAGACAGGAACTGAACAGCAAAGGTAGCCAGTGCTACACCGTTGCTGATGTGTATCTGGGCTGTGCCAAGAACTTGACCTTGGTAGATCAATTCCACCAGGCCACTGGGTTGCACATTGCCAGAAGTCGGTTTAACGACAACAGTCAGAGTCACTACAGGGTAGTAATAACCCTGGTAATGAACAGCACCAGCTTTGAGGGTGGAGATGGTGGATACTGCGGCAGTGGAGGGTGGCGGATTGATGGCACCGGTATTGATCGACAGTAACTGGTCATACTGATTGGCAACTTCCTGAACTAAATAGCCGTTCAGTCGAACCAGGGCATTGGGGTTGTTTTCAGTGATGTCGCCTATTTCCCCTCGACTGGGATCATACCATCCCAGTTGCCCGTAATTCACATTGGGATCAGTGACGGCTTCAGCGATTTCATGTGAAGAGACTGCAGTAAGCTGATCGATGGCAGAAGTGCTCAAGCTGCTGTTATGCGCAGCGCCGCCTGGAGTTACCACAACCGCATAGTGAATCACCCTGGCGTTCCCGGCGGCATCTATTCCAGCGAATGCTCCGTGGTATCCCAGGATTCCCTGTTGTGTCGTCCCCTGTCCGCTTCCAAGGTTGACCGCCACATTCGGATCGACATAAACGATATAGAGACGGTTGGCATCCGGAGCTTGAAGCAATCCACTCTTGATATCGGCCTGGATTTTCGCCTGGATGGAGGCATCAGTGATCATGGATCCAGCTTTGTAGGTGGTGTTGTCAATCACGCCGGCGGAGGCAGTGCCTCGCCCCACACCATACCCGGCACTGGTTAGAGCATCCATGTACGCACCACCGGTGACATTGCCCAAAAAATTGTTCAGTGTCGTGGTCTCGGCTTTGTAGGTTGAAACGGTAGACCAGTCGCTACCCAAAAATAAAGCTTGTGCTTCAACGTGCGTAAGAACAGCACCGCCATAGTAGTTCACCGTGGGTACCGTGCGATCCTCTAAACTCTCCAGCCGCAGTTGAGCATGATGCTGTTGCGCAGACTTGGGTGTTCGAGCTGAAGCATTGCCGACAAGACGAGTGAGCCAACTCATAGGTGATACCTCAAGATGGTGAACTTGGATGCGGAATCCCAACCGGGTGAAACTCTGGGAGAGCAGAAGGCAGGACAGTACAACTCAAGCACGTTGTAAATTAATACGTTCGCCATTTTCAAAAGTGTGCGCGCGATGCACCATTTTGTTCAAAGATGAGGTTCTGCTGATTCGGCATTTCTGCATAAGTGCGTGTGCTTTCATTTATTCTTCATTTGTTGATTCCAACACCCATTGCGCGGCTCGCTGGATCAGCTCAGCCATGTTGTTGAGGCCTAGTTTCTCTTTGATGCGTGAGCGAAATGTTTCAACGGTCTTGGGGCTGATATGCATCTTCTCTGCAATGGCCTCCGTCATCAGACCAGCGCCGATCAATTGAAAGACTTCAAGTTCCCTGTCAGAAAGACTTTCGATGGGTGAGCGTTCATCTTTCTTTCTACCGATCATCCGGGAAAGCAATTGATCAGCCAGGCCGCCACTCACATAAATTTTACCCTGAAGAATAGCCCGCAGTGCATCCAGTACATGATGAGTCGCCTGGCCCTTGTTCAGATATCCCTGGGCTCCTGCTCGCAAAGCTCGTTCAGCATAGAGGTTCTCGGGATGCATCGACCAGACGAGGATGCGAACATTGTCCTCTCGTTCCCTGATACGCCGAATCAACTCCAGGCCGTTACCGTTCTTCAGGGAAATATCAATGATGGCGATGTCGGGGTGGGTCGAAGCCAGGAGGGACAAAGCGCCGGGGATATCATTTGCCTCACCACAGACTTCCAGGTCGGGCTGAGTGCCGAGATGCATGGCCAGCCCTTCCCGAATCACAGGATGATCGTCCACGATGAGCACTTTGGCAGCAACTTTCCCGGTTTCGGCTGGATTCTTACTCATGATGAAGGCTCCTGGGCAGGGTGCAGGTTACAATCGTACCGCCACCCTCAGCCGAACTGATGTGCAAGATCCCGCCGATAAGATCCGTTCGATACTGCATGATTCGCAGGCCAAGGCCCATGCATTCCTCAGGTTGCTTTATCATGCCTTTTCCGTCATCTTTGATGCGAAGTCGCAAGCCATCCGGTTCTGCGAGTAACGTGATGCGAATGTTCTGCGGCTTGCCATGCCGGAGTGCATTTGAAACAGCTTCCTGGGCAATACGGAACATCTGCACTGAAGTTGCATGATCCGGTTCTTTGACCCACTCCGGACAATCTGACGTTACCGAAATGCCTGCCTGCTTGGAGGTTCTGTCGGCAAGGTCTTCCAGTGCTGCGTACAATCCCCTGGCTTCGACATGTACCGGGATGAGTCCGCGGGACAGTTCACGAATCCGTTGATGAACCTGATCAAGTCCTTCCATGAGACGCGAAGCAATACGTTTTTCAGCACTGGCTTCCGGAAGCCGCTGAGCCAGCGACTGCGACATCAGGCCCAGGCCCGTCAATTCCTGTCCCACGCCATCGTGCAGTTCCTGGCCGATCTGGTTCTGTTCGTGTGCAGATACTTCGAGTACTTCGTGCTCCAGTTCCTTCCGGCGAGTAATGTCAAAACAGACACCGATAAAGCGTACCGCCACTCCCTGATCATCGTAATAGTGGAGCCCAAAGGTTTCTATCCACGAGATCTTCTTCCCGTCAGGGTGGCATATCCGGTATTCGAGATGCAACAGGGTGTTTTTGTCGCGGGCCTCGTTCGTCATTTCCGTGGTTCGTCTCACGTCATCGGGGTGGATACGCTGCAGCCACATCTCCCTGGTGGCGTTGCCGCCGCGTACCGGTTCATAACCGAGAATTTTGAAAAGGGTCTCGGACCAGACTTCCTGGGAGGTGACCAGATTGGCATCCCTGGTTCCCATCCCACCTCCGTGCATGGCCAGCCGGAGTCTTTCTTCATTCTCTCTGAGTGCCTGTTCAGCGAGGATCTGCTTAGAGATAGCCTGATTCAATTCAGAAACTGTTTCAGTAAGCCGTACAGCGTGCCTGCAGATCAGGTTTCCCGTCAGGGTCACCAGCCAGATAGCCATGAGTCCGAAACTGCGGTTGAGCCAATCCCACCAGACGGGATTATGACCTAGTGGCGAAATAAAGGTCCCGATGATAACCATGGTTGAACACATCACGCCAACGAATACGATCTGGCGAGCGCTGTTGTAGTAAGCCGGGATAAGGATCGCTGGAAGATACAGCACCCAGACTTCAATTCCTACGGGATACAGCAAATCAAAGATAAACACGCAGACGGTGGACAGAATGATGGCAAGAAAGAGGGATTTGCGCTGCCATTCGTTCATGAAGCTGATCCTTGCAAGGCCATTCCGACGGTCATCAGGCGAATCGTGCATCATCTATAGCAACTTTTTTACCATGATGAAATCATTCTATCCTTCTTCACGCTGCAATCTGTGGATAAGTCGCCTGCCCCGGCACAACGCAGCACATCAGGAATTTCCTGACAAGAGATGACGGTATGGCCCGATGGAGCAAACTCGCGAAGGCGAGTACCATTCCATTGGCTATTCGAGCGTTGCCTGGAAGCCTGATCAGTGAAGTGCTACTCCCCGCATTCGGAGTGAACGTCATGTTAGTCCTCAGCCGGCTTGTTGGAAAAACCATCGTGATTGACGAGCAGGTGAGGGTCACTGTTCTTGGTGTAAAAGGCGATCTCGTTCGACTTGGAATTAATGCACCAGCATGGATGCGAGTGGATAGAGAGGAGATCCATCAACGTCGGATGCAGGGGCCAGGGCCAGTTGAACTGGAAGTGCAAGCACTCGCAGTCAACTGACACTGGTTCAATCTGTTGCTGAAACCGGCTGATTATCATTCCTTTTCACGAGCTAGGACACTTCGATGATTTGCGAAGTCATGAACCACTTGCTGTTCAGAGCCCCGACAAAAGGGCATCTCGTGATGGATGGTAAATCAACTGCACATCACCATCCGGGGATTCTCATTGTCGATGACCAGGCACTCATCCTGACGATGCTCAAGCTCGAATTGGAGCCTCGGGGCTTTGAAGTGTGGCTGGCGGTTGATGGCGACGACGCTCTCGATTTATACCGGCGACACTATTCTGCGATCGATGTCATTCTGCTCGATGTAGAGATGCCCGGCATGAATGGTCCACAGACACTTGCTGCCATGCAGAAGATCAACCCCAGGGTACAGGTTTGCTTCATGACGGGTAGTTCAAGCGCATTCAGTGAAACCGAGCTGATGAATCGTGGTGCAACCTGTGTCTTCAGGAAACCATTCCGTTCTGGTGATGTAGCATCATGCCTGGAAGAACACTGTTGTGCTTCACTGCCCAGCAAACAAGCGGGTCAGCAATCACGGAACCGCATTATCTCGATATTGAGTGAGAGACGAAAATGTTGAACCAACTTCCATTCCCCCTTGGCGTCGAACTGAATAGCGTTGTGATGCTGACAGATTCCACCAGTGCTCTGCAACAATCAACCGATGCGTCGACTCATCAGATTCGTCAGACTGGTGGACGACCAATGCTAAAGTGGCATCCACGACGGGTGCCATCGTTTAGCTGTACTCAGCGTAACGAAGCTGAGCCAGCGTGACAGAAAAGGCTTGGTCGTCCACCACGAATCTCCAGGGTGCATCATGAAGTTGTCTCTCGCAATCATCTGGCAATACACTCGAACAGCATGCATTCCGCTGGTCTTGCTCGCTGCTGCCGGGTCGGGCTGGCTGATTTACCGGCAACCTGTTACAGCCGGTCCGAAAACCGACATGGAATCCTCTGGCAGCATTAAAACCGCTGCTACCAGGCTGATCAGACTCAGCAATAACACTCTTTCACTGCCTGATGGATTTGTCGAAAGAGTTGGCCTGCGTTTTGGTGTCATATCCGCGTCAACGAAGAAACGCTCGCTGCCTCCTTTTCAGGGATGCCTGGCACAAGACAGCGACAGGCAAGTCCGTGTACACAGTCGCTTCACTGGAGAGGTGGTGGCACTGGGAACTGTCAAGAATGATGAGCTCCACAGCCCGGGAGACAACTCGACAGCGCCACTACGAACGATTCAGTATCTTGATCGCGTCAAAAAGGGAGACTTGCTGGCTGTCGTCTGGAGCAAAGACCTCGGTGAGAAGAAAAGCGAGCTTGTCGATGCCATCTCCAGGATGAAGACCGATCAGGAAACGCTAAAGCAGTTGCAATCGCTGCAGCAGGAAGGTGCAGCCTCACTGCGAAGCTTGCGTGAAGCTCAGCGAAACCTCGATGCTGACCGGATCGCTGTGGAACGGGTGGAACGAACATTACGTTCCTGGCGTCTGGGTGATGCCGAGATAGAAGCCATTCGTGCCGAGGCTGAGCGCATCCGACGGGCAAACCCAATCCTTGCTGATCTCACTTCCTCTGAACAGGCTAATTGGGCACGTGTGGAAGTGCGTGCCCCGCAGGATGGCGTGATTCTCGAAAAGACCGTTTCCGTCGGCGACATTGTGGATACCAATCTCGATCTGTTCAAGATTGGCGATCTCTCTTCCCTCAAAGTCTGGGCACACGTCTACGAAGAAGATCTGCCTCTTCTGAGCGCTTTACCGAAGCCTATTCCATGGAACATCAACCTGCCATCGCTTCCCGGCAGGAACTTCCAGGGAACACTGCAGACAATCGGGGCAGTGATTGATCCCAACCAGCACACCGCGTTAGTCATCGGTCGAGTAGACAATCCTGACGGCCAACTGCGCATCGGCCAGTACGTCACCGTAACCGTGGATGTGGCTCCGAAAGACGGTGAGTTGGAAGTGCCTACTGAAGCTGTGGTCGAAGATGGCAATCAGAGCTTTCTCTTTGTGCAGGCTAAGGACAATGAGAAGCTGCTCTTCAGAAAAACTGTCAGTGTGATTCGGCGCTGCAAAGAGGTCATTACACTTCGGGCTGATTCGGCTCAGATCATGCCAGGCGACCGAGTTGTCACCTCCGGTGCGCTCCTGATCAAGGATGCCATGGATGAGCAGCCCGACCCTGCATCCGCATCGCCAGTGCAAACACCTGCAAAACCTTGAAAAACGGATGAAGGAAAAGGATACGCTGTATGGTTCGTCAGTTTATTCGCTGGTCTGTCGCCAACCCATTTCTGGTGCTGCTCTTTACCGCAGCTCTGGCAATCGGTGGCGGCTATGCCTTTACTGCTGTCAACATCGAAGCCTACCCGGACCCAGCCCCGGCGATTATTGAGGTCGTGGCCCAGTTTCCTGGCGCTTCCGCTGAGGAAGTCGAACGGTTGGTAACGATCCCGCTGGAAGTCGCATTGGCAGGTATGCCTGGACTGGAGTCGTGTCGCACGAAATCTCTCTTCGGCCTGTCTCACCTTCGCAATCAATTCAGTTATTCCCGTGATTATGAACAGGCCAAGCAGGATGTCATCAATCGCCTGGCAATGGCAACTCTACCGAACGGAGTCACGCCACAGATTTCTCCTGCATCTCCCATCGGCGAGATCATGCGTTACACGCTCAGCAATCCGATTGACCCCAGTACGGGAAAGCCGGTTTACACTCTCAATGACTTGAAAGCCCTGCAAGAGTACGTCATTCAACGTGAACTGCTTCGAGTGCCAAGGATCGCCGGTGTCACGACAGTCGGAGGCATGACCAAACGCTATGAGGTGCAGCCTGATCCCAGGCGCCTGCAGCAATTCGGCATTACGCTGGCGCAATTGCAGAACGCTCTCAGCAGTGCCAACGTCAATGGCAGTGGCGACAATCTCACGCAGGGGCAACTCAACGTCGTCGTTCGTACCCTGGGCTTGTTCGGCCAGGGGCAAGACCCCCAGCAGCTAGTACTGGGACTTTCCGATCCTGTGCAGGCAGCGCGTATTCTGCGCACCGAGGAAGCAAAACGTTGCCGTGAGATTCGCCAGGCCGTTGTCGCCAGCACGAACAATGTGCCTGTGCGAGTAGATCAGCTCGTTGATGGCGGCCCCATGTTGAATAGTGACGGTTCGCCCAAGGCAGATGATGGTGCCATGGTATCGCGAGGTGTCATCGTCAATCATCAGACGCGGCAAGGCAGAGTCGGTATCACTCATCCACGCCGTGATGCCAACGGCCAGCCAGTCCTCGATCAGGAAAATAAACGCGTATGGGATGATATCGACGATGTCGTGGAAGGCATCGTGCTGCTGCGTAAAGGCCAGGAGTCACTTCCAGCCTTGCGAGATCTTCAAGCCAGGATCAATGATCTGAACATGCCTGGAAAGCTCCTTCCCGGCGTTCAGATAGTCCCATTCTACAACCGTACTGATTTGATCAACCGCACGACGGAAACGGTTCACGAGAATCTGCTGGTGGGTACGGGATTAGTCAGTGTTATTCTGCTCATGTTCCTCAGCAACGTGAGGGCAGCTGTTATCGTGGCCATCAATATTCCACTGGCATTGCTTTTTGCGTTTGGGGTCATGTATGTCCGGAACAAGTCCGCTAACTTGCTTTCCATCGGTGCGGTCGATTTTGGCATCATTGTTGATTCGACGGTGATTATTGTCGAGAGTATTTTCAGCCAGCTCTCTTCCCAGCAGCCTGATGATCGTCCCCTGGGCGAACGGATCGTCCATGCCTGTTCCAAGGTGGAACGCAGTCTCTTTTTCGCTACTGTGGTCATGGTCTGCGCCCTGCTGCCGCTCTTTACCATGAAAGGCCCTGAAGGACAGATCTTTGGCCCCATGGCTGATACCTATGCTTTTGCTCTGGCAGGTGCGTTAGTATTGGCTATCAGTGTTTCTCCAGTGTTGTGCTTGCTCCTCCTCAAGAATTTGAAATCATCACGGGAAAACTTCCTTGTCCGGGGTCTGCAGTCGGTCTTTCAGTGGCAGCTGCGCTGGCTTCTCCACTTCCGCTGGATCACCCTGGCCTCATTCATAGCCATCCTCAGCATGACAGCAGTGGTTGTGACTCAACTGGGCCGTGAGTTCATGCCAGAATTGGAGGAAGGAACCCTGCTGGTTCGTGGTACGTTCCCGGTCAACGTCTCGCTCGAAGAAGTAACTTCGAAGAGCCATCAATTGCGTGCGAAACTCAAGGAATTCGGCGAGTTTGCTGTCATCGTTCCCGCTATCGGACGGCCAGACGATGGCACCGACCCGACGGGATATTACAACCTCGAAACCAACATACCGCTGCTCCCCGAAGAGAAATGGCCTATCGTCCCCAGCCTGGGCCGTCATCGCACCAAGGAAGAGGTGCTTCAAGACCTGATCGAGATGCTGGAATCTCATTTCCCCGGTGTTGATTGGGATATTTCGCAGGTCATCCGTGACAATGTGATGGAAGCGTTATCCGGTGTGAAGGGCGAGAACTCGATCAAGATCTTCGGTCCAGACCTGACGACCCTGGAGGACCTGGCTGGCAAAGTGCGTGACACGCTCAATAATGTCAAAGGTGTCGAGAACCCTGGTGTCTTCCGGACTCAAGGACAGTCCAACCTGGAGTTCCCGGTCGATCGTCAGAAGTGCGCCCGCTGGAATATCACCGCTGCAGACGTGCAAGCCACGATTGCTGCCGCTGTGGGAGGCAAGGCCCTTACCCAGATGCAGGAAGGGGGCAAGACCTTCGATATTACCATCCGCTGGCCCAGCCATTTGCGAGAGGACGAGCAAGCGATTTTGCAGATCCCCGTGCCAGTTGGTAATCAGGTTACATCAAGTTCACTGTTGACAGTCAACGCCACACCCGTCAGCAGTTCTGGCTCTGGTCTATCGCCCACCGGCACCTCTACGCCGTTGCCTACGTCCACGGGGAACAGCATGGATGTGCCTTCCATTTCCACACTGGTGCCTTCACGACGGTTGGGCGACCTGGTGACTCCACTACCAAGGTCAGCAGCATCCAGCCAGAGTGCAGGGTATCTGCGCCCCGGTGCATCAACAATCTATCGAGAACAAGGGCAACGCCTGATTGCGGTCAAATTCAGCGTGCATGGCCGTGACTTGGCCAGTACTGTAGCCGAGGCCCGTTCCAGGGTGGAGCCACTGTTGTCATTGCCTTATCGCACCGAATGGAGCGGTGAGTTTCAGGAAATGGAAGAAGCAGAGGCACGTCTGGCGAAGATGTTCGGTATCTCCCTCCTCTTGATCGCCGTGCTGCTTTACATGGCATTTCACTCCATCCTGGATGGACTGGTCGTCTTCGCCAACGTGTTGGCGATGGGCATCGGCGGCGTCTGGGCACTACGCTTGCTGGGACTCAACTTCAACATTTCCGCTGCTGTCGGCTTTATTTCCATCCTCGGCGTGGCGGTCATGAACGGACTACTCATGGTCTCGTCTTACAATCGTCTGCGATCCCAAGGTATTGAATTGAAGAGTGCTCTCCTGATAGGCACTGGCCACCTCGTTCGGCCAATCGTGATGACTGCCCTCGCTGCGATCCTGGGTCTTCTGCCCAGTGCCCTTTCTACCAAGATTGGTTCACAATCGCAGCGTCCCCTGGCTGTGGTGGTAGTGGGGGGCATGGCTTTTACGCTGATTACCTTTAACCTCGTTCCCGTGCTCTACAGTTTCTATGGCAGACGGATTCCGAACGCTTCAGCAGGAGATTTGGGTCATTAACTACACTGCTCCGTAACAATGCAAGCAGATGCCGTTAAGAGCCAATCAGGTAGTCGATGGTTTTTCCTGTTGGCTCCAGTGCCAGAGCTGGATGGCATCCTGAAACACTTTCACTACCTGCGCGGCCTGCGGAGCGGTGCCATTGCCGGCAGGAAGTTACAATGTTGACACTTCGCGACGAACCATGATACCTGAGACGATCAATACTCGCAGCAGCCAGACGGTAGCTTCTACGCTCGGACACATCACACCAATCCATCCGTAATAACGTGCTGGATCGCAGTCCCACCCCGATATTTGGCTGAGCGAACCAGCCATCGGGGTAACCAGCAGTTGATAATCAGACTCGGTCAACGAATTCTGACAATATGTCAGTGGCTATAACAGTGGAGTGAAAATGGACTGATCTTGTCTGGCCGGTCCGTGGGATGTCCAGCAATGATGCAATGGTTGTCCAGTCACAACAAAAGAACCGCTGACAGTTGCTGTCAGCGGTTCACATGTAGTGGAGGCGAGGGGGGTCGAACCCCTAACCCCTAGCTTGCAAAGCTAGTGCTCTCCCAGTTGAGCTACGCCCCCGTTGATCAATGCGCGTACTTGGATTCGAACCAAGGACCTCAGCTTTATCAGAGCTGCGCTCTAGCCAACTGAGCTATACGCGCCGGATAGTAAGCATACTTATCTGATCTTAATCGCCAAGTGTCTGGAGTCAATCATTGGACTTTTCCTCGGCTCATTCCTCAGCAGCTTCCCGCTGGCATTATCGGCACACTCGTACAAGACTGCCAGCGATACCCCAGGTTCGCATCTCACCTGCAGTTTTCCCTCTGAATACTGATGCTCTCACGATAGAATGAAACCATCTTGTCCCCGGTCTCCGACCGGGGACGCACTGCCCGCCAGCCTCCGGCTGGCAGCGACGACCCCAAGTACACCACCATGCCTGCACCACCACAACACCCTCTCGTTGGCATCATCATGGGCTCGACCTCCGATTGGGAGACGATGCAGCACGCGGCTCAGATGCTCAAGCGGTTTGAGGTGCCTTTCGAGACGAAAGTCGTCTCCGCCCATCGCACTCCTGATCTGCTTTTCGAGTATGCAGACACTGCAGCGGAACGCGGGCTTGAAGTGATCATTGCCGGGGCCGGTGGGGCAGCTCATCTCCCAGGCATGACCGCAGCCAAGACCGTTCTCCCTGTTCTCGGGGTGCCTGTTGAATCCAAGATGCTGCGAGGCGTCGATTCGCTCCTCTCCATCGTGCAGATGCCAGTAGGTATTCCCGTGGCTACGCTGGCGATTGGCACCGCGGGGGCGGGGAATGCAGCACTGCTGGCGGTAGCTATCCTTGGCAATAAATATCCCGACTATCGGTTGGCACTCGAAGAGTATCGCCGCTGGCAGACGGAAACCGTACTCAGCCAATCGTTACCGGTTCTGGACAATAATCCACGGTAGCTGGCGAATACTCATCTGACACGACAATACCTAAGCAAAACCATGAGCAGCCCGATTCGATCTGTCCCGTTCACCATCAAGTCCCTCTATGCAGGGTTCGGGCAGTGTCACGGCATGCTCTACGACGAAGGCGACCACTTCCGTTTCGAGTTCCAGACCAAAGACAGCCTGTGTGGCATCCTCAAAACAGGCGTGAAGCAGGTGAACATTCCCGTCACCCAGGTGGTTGCGGTCGATCTCGTCAAGGGGCTGCTGGGCATCACCAGAATGGGCGTGAAGATCGTCATGCAGTCCGCCAGCCTGGATGCCTTCCAGCAGATCCCCGGCATGAACCACGGCAAGATCGAACTCAGCGTCACCGCCAGCAATGCGAAGCTGGCGGAAGAGTTTGTGAATGGTTTGTATCGCAACGGGTAAAGGTCTACACGTCCAATTCTTCCGCCATCGCCATCGCGGCGGAGTTCATGATGAACTCGTACCGCAACGAGGCATCCTTCCCCATCAGGCTCACGAACATCTGGTCGGCGGCCAGGGCATCGTTGATCTCCACCCGCATCAGCGTGCGGCTTTTGGGGTTGAGCGTGGTCTCCCCCAGCACCGATGAGTTCATTTCGCCCAGACCCTTGAACCGGGTGATGACGGGCTTGGCATTGGCCTTCAGGCCATTCAGTATCTGTTGCTTGTGTTCGTCATCACGGGCCCACTGGGCTTCTTTGCCTACCACGATGCGAAACAGCGGAGGCTGCGCCAGGTAGACCCGGCCATCCCTGATGAGCTGTGGCAGGTAGCGAAAGAAGAACGTCAGCAGCAGCGTGCTGATGTGGTGACCATCATAGTCCGCATCCATCAGCAGGATGATCTTGCCGTAGCGCAGGCGGTTGATGTCGAACTTGTCAGCGATGCCGGTGCCGATGGCTGCCAGGAGGTTGTTGATTTCCTGGTTCAATACTACCTTCGAGACAGGCATGCCTTCGGAGTTCAGAATCTTGCCTCGCAGGGGCAGAATGGCTTGCGTCTTGCGGTTGCGGCCACCGATGGCCGAGCCACCCGCTGATTCACCTTCGACGATGAACAGTTCCGTCTCTTCCAGGTTGCTGGACGAACAGTCAGCCAGCTTGCCGGGCAGATTGAGCCGACGATCGGTGACCGACTTGCGTTTGACTTCCTGTACCGCAGCACGCGATGCTTCACGAGCACGGGCAGCCAGGATGATGCGGCCGACAATACGATCGGCTGATACCTTGTTGGCATTCAGCCAGGCTTCGAGGGCAGGACGCACCACGCCGTCCACATGGGAAGTCATCTCTTCGTTGTTCAGCCGTTCCTTCGTCTGCCCCTGGAACTTCGGCTCGCGTACAAACACCGAGAGCAACCCGACGACACCTTCGCGAATATCTTCCGCGGTGATGGTCAGCCCTTTGATTTTGACATCGTGCGTTTCGATGTAATTGCGAATGGCCTTCACGATGGCTGCTTTGAAACCGTTCTCGTGCGTGCCACCACTGACGGTGCGGATGCCGTTGACGTAACTGCGGATCGATTCCTCGGTGCTCTCGGTCCACTGGAGCGCACATTCGACCTTGGCTTCCCGCGCACCACCCACCTTGGGCATATGAAATGCCACCTCGGTCACCGCAGGCTTCTCGCTCTCCTTCACGAGAGTGGTGAGGAACTCCTGCAACCCCCCAGCATGGGTCAGGTCGTATTTCTCCCCTTTGACCTCATCCACAAAAACAATCTTGAGCCCACTGTGGATGTACGCCATCGCATCCAGGTGATGGCGAATGGTGTCTGCATCGAACGTGGTGACGCGGAAGATCTCGGGGTCAGGTTCAAAGTAAATCTCAGTGCCATGTCCACGGGCCGGGCCAACCTTCTTGATGGCTCCCTGCGACTTGCCCTTGGCAAAGGTCTGCGTCCACTCGAAGCCATCGCGCTTGATGGTAGCTACCAGCTTGCGCGAGAGGGCATTCACGACTGATGAACCGACGCCGTGCAGACCGCCGGAGTGGAAGTAGCTATCCCCTTCGCCGAACTTGGCACCGCTGTGCAGAGTGCTGAGGATCAGTTCCAGTGCCGACTTCTTGTGCTTGGGGTGAATATCAACGGGGATGCCTCGGCCATTATCCTGCACCGTGACAGCGTCTCCCTTCTTATGGAGGGTGACGGTCACCCAGTCGCCATGGCCGTTCAGGTATTCATCAACGGCGTTATCCACGATTTCCCAGACGAGGTGGTGCAACCCTTTGACATCCACGCCGCCGATGTACATGGAAGGCCGACGACGAACGGGCTCCAGCCCTTCCAGTACCTGAATATCCTTGGCCGTATACGTCATGCCGATCCTTCAAGGAGAAACACTCTTCATCAAGGGTGTATATATACGGGGAAAGGCCAGTGTAGCCACCGGTCAATGAGCGTCATTGAGCGGTGTTGGCTTGTGCGTTAGCATTATGATGTTGACGCTATGTCAGCAAAGTTACTCCATATGAATGGATGCAGGTCATCACACCTGAATTTTTCAATACCAACTGCCCTGCGAACCGATGAGAAATAGGGTAGTTCTCTTGTGATTGAGGTGTGATCGGCTTAAAATACACACATGTGCTGCGAAGAGTTTTCGTGGCGAACCGGCTCAGGGAATCCTTTCCCTTCCATGAGACGTGAGGTAGGCATGCCGCCGCCTGATGGTGTACCGACATCGAGTGTGCAGTCCGAAGGGCTCCGTGAAGCCTTGGTGCATCGTTGGATATTGAGCGAACGGGCAGGGCATGATCTGGGGGAAGAAGGCATCCGCCGCTGGGTACGAGACCACTGGAATGGTTTCCTGAGGGCCCGCTGGATGGAACACTTACAAGGCAAAACCTACTGGATGGAACTCGACCGAACCGACTTCGGTCTGCTTCTGGGCGAGTTCCAGGAAGATGAACAACTTCTCGATCGCATCCTCGAACGGATGAAAGAGGGGAAAGAAAACCTCGATGTCATCCAATGGGCTATGGACTGGGGCCTGCCTGTCGAACGCGTCATCAACATCCTCGAACGCCTGAACGTCAACAGCAGCCGCCTCAGCTGCCAATTCTGCCAGCACTAGTTTTGTTAATACGTCACAACCCACGAACAGCGAATGATCAGTGTATGTTAGCCCCCGGCGAGTCGCCGGGGGTGGTTCGCGCAAAGTGCTGTACGTTCTTCACTTCCACCGCATACAACTCACATCACCGCGCGCACCACCCCCGGTCACTGACCGGGGGCTAAGCTACCCATCGTTTTGAGATTCCGTTTCCCTATCTTCTTCGCTACCCACCGCTTACGGCACAATCGTCCGCTCCGCTGGTTGACATACTATACACA
>CAYPJB010000012.1:0-25393 GCA_964410845.1 uncultured Bacteroidales bacterium
CCACCCAGTCTTCAGACATCAACCCGAAGTAACCCAGGATGGGCTTCGGGAGTTGTTTCAGTTCCTCCGCCACTTCGATTTCGGGCGATAGAGCCTTGCTGAAATGTTCATAGTCAACGCCATGCCTGACCAGCACCGTTTTCTGTTGATACTGCTTCTTGGAGTGTAGTAGCCGTTCAGCCGAGACGATGACAAGGTCGGCCCGTTGCAACAACTGCTTCTCCATGTTGATCAGGGCTTCAGTTGGTACACCGGAGAAAGCGGTGTACTCATCGACGCAGTAATAAATGATCTGCGATTCCTCCAGCCGCCCGGCCAGAACCGAAGCTGCCGGGTTGAAGACCCAGTTAATCGGCTGCTTGAACCGCAATTTCCGCATTGCCTGCTTGACCTGCCAGACCAGCAGTTTACGGTTGAGCGTCTGTACCCACGGCTTGCCCCAGGCTGGTATCGCCAGCGGGCTCAACACAAAGAGATTGGGGATGACTTCTCTGATCGGCTTGGTCGCAGCGGCCAGCTTATTCCACGCTCGTTTCACATCCTTCGTGGATGCCTTTGGTGCACGGTAACCTATCGAGTTGACCCAGAGGATACGATTATCTTTCGCCAATAATCGCATGAGATGAGTCTTTGATAGCGGATCGCTGTTCCAGTCGTGGCTGAAGCAGAGCATGTCCCTGCCTCGCAGCAATTGTTGCGGATCAATGGATGCAGAATTATCAGGCGAATCGATCATTGAGTGTATCAAGGAATATGAACTATTGTGTTACTGCCCTGCCAGGTATCGGTCACGTGCCTCCTGCAGGAATTGCAGAAAGTCGCTGATACACTCCGCTCGACTGCGTGTTGCCTTGGCCAGCTGGCGAGGTGCCTGAAGTTGATGTTGAATGGCATTCGCAAGTGCGGAGAGATCACCCGAAGGCACTAGCACGCCCTGGCCACGGTCAGCTATCTCGTGAATCCCGCCAACATTGCTGGCCACATAAGGCACGTTACACGCACAGGCTTCGAGCAATACATTGGGCACGCCTTCGGAATAACTAGGCAATACGAAGACATCGGAAGCCCGATACCAGTCTGGCAAAGTTTCCTGCGGCATTGATCCGTAAAACCGGATGGAATCGTGGCAGCGTAGCCGACGAGCGTATTCTTCCAACGAAGTACGCTGATCACCCTGTCCGATAATGGCGGCATGAAACGCCACCCCACGCTCGTGCAGCGCCTCACAGGCATCGAGCAGCTTATCTATCGCTTTCACTGGCACGATATTACCTATGAATAGTATCATTTTCTTGGAGATTTTGAGATTCAGTCGGTCTCGGGCTTCCTGTTGGGAACCAGGATAAAACAGGCTGGTATCCACTCCATCGTAGATTACCTTGATACGAGCATCAGCTACGCCGAGAGCTTTTACATTCCGTGCCAGATCCTGGCTGACTGCCCAGACACCATCAGCCTGTTGCAGCGCCTCAACAGTACCCGGTCGTCGGCTCGGCGTTTCGTGTAATAGCAGTACATCCGAGCCCAGTACCTGAATGACCACGGGTAATTGGTGGGCATGCCCAAGCTTTACTGCAGCCCAGCCATCTGGGTAGGCCCAATGCGTGAAAACAATATCAGGTTTGAACGCAATCACATGGCGATGAAAGGCCTGCGCTACCGACCAGCGGTAGAACTTGCCATAGGAACCACGGAGCATGCCAGGTGGAAAGATGTAAGGCACGTGTTCCACCATCAGGTTGTCCACCCGGCGAAATCGACCCTCTTTCAGCAAATTGCCTGCACGCTTCCTGCCCCGGCGTTCTGTCGTCCATGGCAACGGAGCTATGACATCGACCTCAGCCTGTTTTGCCAGCCAACTCAATTGCAGTCGATTCGGCGACCACATATTGGGCTGATAGGGGTTGGGAAACAGACTCGTCATCGCCAGAACACGCATCAGGGTTTCCTCCCTGCCAACAATTTGCGGTAGCGATGATCATAGTTGTTTGCCATGCTATCCACGTCGTAGTGGCGTTTCACCTCGGCCTGACAGCGACTTACGATGGGTTGAACTGCCTCCGGATGCTGCAATACATATATCACTTTCTCTGCCAGCAGAGTCGTATCGCCAAAAGGGATCAAGTAGCCTGTCTGGCTTTCTTTCACCACTTCTGACAAGCCACCTACATCGAACACCAGACACGGTACCCCAACGGCCCACGCCTCCAACAGCGATAACGGCAACCCTTCCGATTCGCTGGTGAGAATAAATGCTGACATCAACTGCAGAAAGCCACTCGGCTCGGCCTGCATCCCAGCAAAGCGAACATTCCTGGCAAGGCCCTTCACTTCCGCCATAGCTTCGAGTTTTGTTCGTTCGTCGCCATCACCAACGAGCATGAGATGACAGTCCGGGATCTTCGCAAGCACCAGTCGAAAGGTATCAAGCAATAAATCCTGCCGCTTCACCCTGGCTAATCGACCCACCGTGCCGATCACCGGGACATCAGGGGGTAAGTTCCACTGTTGCCGAAGTGTTGCAGTATCACGAGGCTGTTGCAATGCTGCGACATCAATGCCATTAGCCACCACCTCGATCTTGCAGGAAGAGGCAATGCTCTTTGCAAGCGATTGATGGATATCTGCAGAAACAGCGTAAAGCCGATGTGCGTATCGTGCAGCCCACCAGCCGAGCAGTTTCTGCTTCATCGTCCTGATCTGTTTGCCATGTTCGGTGTGAACGATGACAGGAACATTGAGCGAACGTGCCGCCGGACCGGTGTAGAAGAGAGCACCTATCTGGTGGGTATGCACCACATCAGGCTTCAGCTTTGCCAGCAGTTGTTTGACTTGCTTGATCGTGGCAAGCCGCAAGCCTGGTTGCTTGTTAATGCAGTAGACCGTCGCCCCGAGCTTCTCAGCTTCTTCTCGCAAGGCACCAAAGCGCTCCAGGCACAAGATGCTGATCTGTTGTCCCAACCTGGCCGCTGAGCGGGTCAAATGGAGCACCACCCGTTCCAGACCACCATAATCGAGCGAGAGAACAACATGCACCACATGCAGCGGAATGGCCAAAACTAGTTTCCTCCCGTGAAGAGGAATTCCGCTATCACTGGGACGTGATCTGAACCAACATCTGGACCAACTTCAGCACGGATGCACCGCCAATGGGAATCATAAAGAACATGATCGATGCGCACACCATGCCACCTTGTCCACTTGCTGTAACCAAAGCCCCAGCCCGCGTTGGTGAAAGCATTCTGGTATTGGCTCCAGACTTCAGCATAGAGGCTGCTGTCAGTGGTCATGTTGAAATCGCCTGCAATGAGTAACGGGCCAGGCAAGGCACTTGTCCAGTCGTGTGCCTTATGAGCAGCAGTCTGTCGACGCTGCATTACTCCCTCGAGTGATTTAATGCTTTTAGTTTGGCCATGAATCACTTCATCAAGCTCCCCAGCAGTTCCACGTATCGTTGGCAGATGGATGTTGACCATGGAAATGGGACCAGTTGTCGTGTTGATTTCATACGCTGCCACGAAGCCTCGAGCACCAAGTTCCTTCTCATTGATGATTGTCGTTTTCCCGATGGGATACCGACTGGCAATGAGCATGTTGTTTTCCTGCTCCTGCACATACCAGCCCAGCTTCCAGTGATCTGGCCGAGGGCTGGTCGTGGGCCACTCCTGACACACGACGATGTCTGCATTCATCTTGAGCAGGTATTCTTCCCAGGCACCCGGGCGAAACTTTCCTCCTCCCGCGTTGAAGGTCACCACACGGAACTTGGCAGCATCCTCACCGGCTGGCGACAACATGGCACGTATTGGTACGTTAAACCCCATGATGGGTAAGACGATTAGCAGCGTTCCAACGAGTGCAGGAGGGATGATCCATTTGGTGGCATTCAAAGCCCAGAAGAACAGGGTGACTAGTGGTATAAGCACCGGCCAGCGAGGCCCGTACAAGAGCAACGCGCCAGGCAACCACGAGTCGCCCACCCAGATCATGAACAGCCAATAGATGAGTAGTAACGCCACATAGCCCCACATGAACCGCACCAACCAGCGGCGACGCCACAACTGCTTTTTCTCCTCGAGCAACAAGGCATCGACATCGATGATGGGGCGCATAGCAGATTTCATATCGTCCCACCTGGAGTCATGGTCGCATTTGTTTTCCTGCTGAACAGCCATCGTTTCAGCGTGCCCAGGAGTAGCCTGCAGCGATAAAAAGCTGGCACCTGATCAGTCTTGTCGTAACCAAACGGCCAATGCCTGATTGACAACCAGAGTCGATGGAGGGCTTCGCGATATCGGCCCGCGGAATAAAACGTGTAAGCCGATGATCGATAACAGTGACTGAGCGCTAACCGTCGGGCTCGCTTGTTATCGCGAAGTTGCGGGAAAGCAAAAGCCCGGTTCAGCACCAGCAGTTCATAGTGTTCCATACGCTCAGGGTTGGATGACATGCTGCCCGGTGTAAATCGATACCAGGTGAGAGGCAAATCGATTCGTGCCATCTGGTATCTTGTGGCAATGCGAAGCCACATCTCACGATCTTCCACCGAACGGAGCGTCGTGTCAAAGTCTCCAACCGTCTCAAAGCACTTCTTGCGAACGATGACGCTACTTGGTGCAAAGCGAGGTTTAATGGCAATTGCTTCCAGACTGATGAGCGTTACCGGTGGTTCAGCAGACTGTACATCGCTCCAGCGGATCGGTTCATCACTGAACATTTCGGTAGCAAGCAGGTTAACTTCCTGATGCTGCTGGAGGTACTTCATCTGCAGTTCCACCTTCCTTGGGTGGAATGCATCATCGGAATCGAGGAACGCAAGATACTCTCCACGGGCTTCGCGAATGCCGGTGTTGCGTGCTGCAGAGAGGCCCTGGTTCTGCTGATGAACATAACGGATACGGTCGCCATAGGATGCCAACCGTTCGCGAGTGTCATCCTGACTGCCATCATCGACGACGATGATCTCGATAGGGGAATAGGTTTGCGAAAGTGCCGAGTCCACTGCCTGGCCAACGAACTGGCCATAGTTGTAACTGGGAATAATGACACTGACGAGGGGCTGACTCATAGACCTTGTCCCTGGCTGGCTTCATGGACAAAGACAACGGTCACATTCACAATCTGCTGGAAGATGGAGATATCCAGCGGCACGGGACCAGCATCATCGAGCAGGAGTCCTCGATAGCCTCGACTAGTAAAGAAGGCCACCAGGTCTTCCGCTTTGGCACCGTAGGCATCATGGTTGTTGGCAATCTCACAGTACACCAGACGAGGTGGATGGTGGGAAAAGAGCCTAGCCATTCCTTCCATCGCTCTCAGTTCAGCGCCTTCAATGTCGATTTTGATGACATCAACGTGCGTGCAGCCCAGTTCTTCCAGCACCGTCTCCAGCCTTCGTGCGGGAACTGCCTCAGTCTGGCTATTGGCTTCGTGTTGTACTTTGCCCCAGCCGAGCATATCTTCCCTGACGCCACCCAGATGCAACGTCGTCTCGCTGTCCCAGGCAGCGAGGTGAAGTGCCTTCACATTCGTCAAATGGTTCTCTTCGATGTTCTTCGTCAACATACCGTAGGCGGTACTGCCCGCTTCTACAGCGAAGACTTTGCCCGTCGGCCCAACCGTGCTGGCAGCCACGACGGCGAACTGCCCGATGTTCGCCCCTACATCAAGCACCACATCACCCGGCTTCAGGTTCCTGACGAAATGGCTGATGACCGCAGCCTCCCATTGACCGTCGTAGAAGATGGCACGACCTATGGGATCATTGGGGCAAACCCAGAGCGACGGGCCATAGACAAGTTTGGCTTTGATAGGTGCTTCGGGGAATCGCACGTTTTCAAAGTTCAACACACGATGTCGAAGCCGCCACAATCCGGGCAGCCCCTTGCCCCAATGCAGCAGGCTTCGCACCATTTTGTGGACGACGAGCGGCCAGGTTATTGCAGATTTCGTCGTCGCCGACATGCAGACTCTCACTCAGAAGTACATGGTCAATGCTAGGTTTGCTTCGCACGGGCTGCAAGGAGCTTCTTGAAGTTGTCGATCACCCGTTCCGCCATGAGTTGATCGCTGAACTCGCTTTCGACATGTCGTTTTCCAGCGTTTCCCAACAGTACTCGCAGTGACTCATCAGTGAGAAGCCTGTTGACAGCCATTGCCAGTTGTGCCGGGGATTCCGGTTCGCACAACAGCCCCGTTACACCATCGGTGATGATCTCCGGCACACCACCTACTTTGCAACCAATCACCGGAATGCCCCACCGCATTGCTTCGGGATAGATAAGCCCGAATGATTCGTAGCGGGAGGGAGCGACGAAGACATCTGCCGTTTGCAGATGTCTATCAACATCAGCTTGAGGTAATACACCCGTGAGCTTGATCTGCTGTTGCACTGTTGGTGGAAGCTCGTCCGCAATCCATTGTTGATGCGAACGTTCGTACCCTCCAGGTTTCGGCGGGCAGTGCGGGCGATCAGCACCGATGAGTGTCAGCGTAGTTCCCGGATGCTTTTCCAGAATGGATGGCATCGCGTACAAGAGGTCCAGTGTGCCTTTTCGTTTTTCGAGCCTCCCGAGATACACGAGACGAGGGGGACCAGGAATACGAGGTGGTCGCACAAAGTCGGGGAAGACTTCTACCCCGTGAGGAATCAGTTGTATTTTCTCCGGTGCACACTGCAGTTCCTCGCACATCATCTGCCGATGAGCTTGGGAATGGGTAATGAGCAAATCCGCCTGACGTGCCTGTTGATGCTCACGCTTCACATCCCACTGCAGGAATCTGGTACTCGGCAACTGATCAATCTGCTGCGTTTCCAGCGACGATGTATGCAGCCTTACCACTGTCGGCGTCAAACGTTTCTTCTGATAGAAGATGCCTAGACCTTCCCAGTTAGGCAACTCGACGATATCGATGTCGTATGCCTTCACTATCTCCGCCAACTTCCGCCCCAGGTGCCAGCAGTATCCAAACCCTGGCATGAGCCTGTCAACCAGTGGCACATGATGCAGATGCACCTGATGCATCTGCACTGCTCCATCGGTGCTGGTTGCACCCGTGCCTGGTGTGACGATATGCACCGTATGCCCCAGCTTCACCAGTGCATGAGCAAGCGACTTGGTGTAGCTGCCGATCCCACCTTCCTGGGTGATGCCGGGATAATTAGGCGTGTAGAAGGCAAGCTTCATGCTCCCTTCCTCTGCGCCCACGCTTCCTCATAGACGGCATACGTTTCAGCAGCACAGCGTGTCCAGGTAAACTGTGCCGCCCGGTTCTGCCCGCGAGCGCTCAGTCCATCGTGCAACGCATCATCACTCACCAGCCTGCGAATACCTTCTGCTATCTCTGGCACCGAGTAGGCATCAACGAGCAATCCCGCATCCCCCACCACTTCACCTGTTGCTGTCTGCTTCGAAGCAATTACCGGTATTGCGCAGGCCATCGCTTCCGGAGGTGTAAAGCCGAACCCCTCTGCGATGGCAACATGCACCAGTCCCCGTGCTCCACGATAGAGCCCAGGCAACTCTGCATCGCTGACGTAGCCAATATGCCGTACCCGCCCCGTGCCATCGTTCAGTGCCAGTTGTAGCGTTGGGATTGCATGGATGATGGAGCCAGAGAGCACCAGAGGCATGTCTCGTCGTTCGCCCAATGCCAGGTGATATGCCTCCACCAGTCGTTCGATGTTCTTTCGTCGTTCCAGTGCCCCCACGTAGAGCAGATACTTGCCTGGCTTCAGGTCATGCTTGTTCAGTAGTTCCGCAGCGAAGGGCACACCGGGGTGAAAGACGCTCGTATCGATCCCGTGATACACTACCCGTATCTGCTCGGCAGGATACTGCAAGTGTTTGATTAGATCATTCCGTGTGGCATGCGAAGGCACAATTACCAGTGCAGCCCATCGACGGAACTCGTCGATCATGTTCAGGAAGCGTTCCCTGCTGAAACCTGCCCCCTCGGCATGGAGGAATGGAATGAGATCGTGAATGGTGCCCACTGTGACGCCATCCCGTGGTCTGCCTCGACAGGTGAAGATAGCGTGGTAGACCTGTGCGTTTCCCAGCCCTTGCTGAAAGAGCTTGTCCTGTTGTCTCGGGCCGTAAACCCATGGGAGTATCGTCTTCCAGGGGATGAATCGTCCGTTCCGTCGCTTCATCGCCTGCAGCCGATCATACCTCGTGAAGAAGCCTTCGTTTCGGACGATAGCCTTCGTCTCGTAAAGTTCCTGCATTCGATCTGCAGGCAGACGATCATAACAGGGAAGAGAGACATAGTTACTGCCCAGCAGTTGAACCAGGGCTTTGGTCAGTTCGATGCCATATCGCCAGACACCACCTCGGATCTCCCAATTGCTGGCAAAGTCGAGAGCTAAGTGGAGCTTCGACATGGCTATGTCACTTTTCCCGGCACCTGCCACACACCCCACCAGGTATCGTGCAGGTGGCGGATATCGTAGCCCTTCTGCCTCAGAAACATACAGGCACGGTAACTACCGAGGAGGTGCTCTTCCATGCTCGGATGGGTATCGTGCAGCAACACCAGCCCACCGGGTTTCATATAGGGCACGACTTTGAGAAAATCGTTGATGACAAAGGGTGTATCATGACATGCATCAATGATTGCGAGATCTACGGATTCAGGCTGCAAATGTGGCGATAGATCGAGATCCAGCGTGTTGGCGTAGATCTGCTTTACCCTCTCTGAATAGCCATGCTTGCGGAACGCCCGACCGATCTCATCCTTTGACAGTGCAAATGTGATGATGTCGCCACTGATCTGCTCCGGCAAGGCATTCACCGAATAGACTTTTGCCAGTGGGCATTGTCTGCAGATGTTTGCTGTGGTGTTGCCATGTGCGGTGCCCAGTTCCAACACCACCTTTGGTTGCTTGCCCCGGATAATACGAAGCAGAGGCTGCAGATCGTTATGCCCTGGCGGCACGGCATGATTCGGCAGACAGAGATCATCCAGGATCGGTTCTTCGGGAATGACATTGGAATCAACTAACTCTTCCAACTGTAGATCAGGCAAGCCATACACTACCTGGGTGAACTGGGCGGGCAGATTGCGCAACTGTTCCACCAGCTTCTTGTAGCGCCAATGGTTGCGGAAGTCGGTCAGATCACGAAGCCGTTCTCGCAGCGCTCGCTTCGGTTTTATCTGTCGCTGAACATTCGGGGTGATGCCTCTCACGATATGCCTTCCTGATTCTTCCACTGACTACTTTACGTCTCTGAACGCAAACTGTCGATCAGTTGATCACGACCAGTCATGATCAACATACATCACCGAAGCGAAGTGCTCTGCCACCTTGCCGACATTAAAGAAATCGCCTGGCAGTACTTCCAGGGTGGCTGCTGTCCACACATGATCGACCGTGATCTCGTTCAGTAACAGACAGGCATTGATCTGATACAGGCCCGGCGTCAGTGGCAAGCGTGGAATAGTGCATACATACTCTCCCTCTTCTTTCGATACCGGCAATACCTGATTGCGGGTGACGTTATCGACATGAAAGAGCTTGGTCGCATCCGCTGAGAGTACACTCAGTGCTACCAAAGGTACTTTGCCTACTGCCTGGCTTTTGTACTTTACCACCAGCCGTATGCCCTGCCCCGGGAAGACATGGTAGACCGGCTCGCCTTGCAGATCGGTAATGACGAGGTTGGTGATGCGAGCTGTACCATCCCCTTCGCGGTCTTCCCGTTTTTCCAACGAGGTGAGCGATTGGGACGCAATCTTCTGCAGGTACGCTCTCACCTGCCCGTCCGCTTCGCCCATGCCGACGACCTGCCCCGCTTCCAGTGTGATGGCTGTCTGGCACAGCGTACGCACCGAGGCCAGGTTATGACTGACGAAGAGGACCGTTCTCCCGGAACGACTAACCTGCTGCATCTTTTCCAGGCACTTCTTCTGGAACTGAATATCCCCCACGGCCAGGACTTCATCGACGAGCAGAATTTCGGGTTCGAGGTGAGCTGCTACCGCGAATGCCAGCCGCACGTACATGCCGCTCGAGTATCGTTTCACGGGGGTTTCCAGGAACTGCTCGACTTCAGAGAAGGCGACAATCTCATCGAACCGGCGTTGAATCTCTCGCCGACTCATGCCCAGGATGCTGCCATTCAGGAAGATGTTCTCTCGCCCGGAAAGTTCTGGATGAAACCCCGTCCCTACTTCCAGCAGACTGCCAACCCGTCCATGCAATTCGACACGACCTGTTGTCGGCTTGGTAATCCGCGAGAGAATCTTCAGCAGCGTGCTCTTCCCGGCACCGTTATGCCCGATGATCCCAACCACCCCACCTTCGGGAATGTCAAAGCTGACATCACGCAGCGCCCAGAAGGCCCGAGGCTTTTTCCAGGCTACAGCACTGCCCCGCATCTTCTGAAACGTCTCAACAACGGTATCGCGCAGTGTACGATAGCTGGCCCGCTGGCCTCCCGCCAACTGGTACTGCTTGCCGATCTGTTTCACGCTGATTGCGACAGACATGGATACCCAGGGTTAGATATTGTCCGCAAAAGTGCCTTCAACCTTACGGAAATAGATGATGCTCAAGCTAAAGATGGTGACACACAGCACCATCGCGATCAGCAGTTCCGTCCATGGTATCGTCATCCCCAAGAGTGCTGCACGAAAACTGCTAACGAGCGTGTGCATCGGGTTCAACCAGAGCCATTGTTGTACCTTGGGGCTGATGAGTTCCGGCGAGAGATAGATAGCCGGCGTGGCAAACAATCCCACCTGGATCAGGAACGGTACGATATAACGAAAGTCGCGGTAGTTCACATTGAGTGCTGCCAGGAAAATGCCAAGCCCTGCAGCAGTGATACCGATGAAGAAGATGATCAAGGGCAACAGCAATGCCTGGACTGCTGGTGCGATACCATACCAGAGCAGCATTACGCCCAGCAGACCGATTGCAATTAGAAAATCAACGAGAGCAGCCCCCACACTGGAAAGTGGAAGCAGGAGTCGCGGGAAGTAGATCTTGCTGATCATCCGCTCTGCACCCACCACGCTGTTCGCTGCATTCGAAAGTGCCGTTGCAAAAAACGTCCAAGGCAGAATGCCTGCACAGATGAAGAGTGGAAAAGGAATGGTCGCTTTATCGCTGTTGTTCAAACGACCGAAGAAGACGCTGAAGACAACCATCAGCAAGGCTGGCTGCAGAATCGCCCATGCCACGCCGAGAAATGTCTGCTTGTAACGAATCTTGACATCACGCCAGCAGAAGAAATAGAGCAGTTCCCGTGATCGCCATAATTCTGGTAGATCGAGATGCAGCCAACTTTCTCTGGGTTCGATGATGGTCACCGGGCGTGCGTGATCCCGGGGCAATATCGTTCCAGAATGCATGTTGGATGCTGAAGACAAGGCGATTCCTACTCAGTTAGATCCTTGTCATCTTACTTACGAGCCGCTGAACTGCACAAACGATCGGAGAAAGATCTTCAGTACGGCAAACACCGCGAATCCCAAACCTGCAATAATCAGCATCATCCGTACGTTCATTCGATACCAGATCAGATCCTGTTGATCATGTGCCATACGCAAGTATGCAGTCATCATTCCCAGCATCATGTAGGTCGTCACCACATAATTACGTGACAACGAGTACATGCACATCATGTAATCTGCCAGAATGGCAAGTAGAAACGGCTGCATACGTGCAAGCATCGGATAGTAGTAGCTGAACCATGGCGATCGCTTTCGAAAGATCAGACCAAACCCAAGCAGAAACATTCCAGAAAAAAGCACACCACCGAGCATCCCGGTTTCAACGAAAGCATGAATGTACGAATTATGTGCGACGTGCCCGACTTCCTCTTCATACATTCCAAAGCCAATGCCAAAGAGTACATATCGCGGCGTGGTCATCAGAATGAGTCCGTCTGACCATAACTGAAGCCTTGCTTGACCAGTACCACCCGACAGTGAAAAATTGGCCTGCCTGCCTCCGACAACGAAGAGCAATCCTGAGATAGCCACCAGCGCGAGTGGCAGAGCCTTTTTCCAACCGAGCCGTGTCGCAAAATAAGTTGCCAAGGCAGCAGCCAGCCCGAGTAGTCCACCCCGCGACTGTGTCAGCGCCATCAAGTAGGCGAATGCTCCCAGGGGTACAAGCCAAAGTACGCGCGTGATCGACAAGCCCGTGCAATACAGATAGTACGCAACCAGAATTCCCACACCCAGGATCATGCTCAGGTCGTTAGGATCCTGGAAGAATCCCAAGTACCGCAGGCGCGGATACGTATCGATGATGGATCCATCTTCGTCGTAGTCATTCTGCATGATCGGTTCGATGGCTTCGAAGCGGACAATTTCATAATGATCCAGCAACAACACGCCGGTCACGATGAAAATATAAACGATCAGCGCCCGCAGAAACGACCGCATTCGATCAGGACTATCGATGAGTGAAATGAACAGAAGATAATAGAGAAACAGCTTGAGAAATTCGATGCCCTGCTCGCGGGCAACGTAGCCTCCAACATTAATGAAGTTGGAAAAGGTGAATACGAGACCATACAGCAAAATACAACAGGTAATAGGCTCGTTGAAAATCTTCTCTGGCCTTAGATTCTGCGATAAATGCCCCCAGCCCAGGATCAGGCATGCCAGAAAAGCAGTGTAATAGAGACGTATCCCCTGAATGGGTGGATACAATTCTTCCGGTCTGATGAAAAGGATGAAATTCAGCAGTAGGAAGAACGGGAAAGCCATCTAAGTGGTTTTCGACCAGATTAAACCTGGTCTAGCACAGGCAAGGGAAAGACACGCTGCGATTCCTGTACCTTGACCGACTGTACGACTTTTTCTTTTTCGTCGTCCAATTCGTAAGGCAAAGCAAACCAGCGTCGTAACGTCTCGAACGAAACTCCACACAGGTAGAATACGGTCGCTACATAGATACGAACATCCAGCCACAGGCTGCGATGATACACATAGACGCGATCCAGCATCAGTTTCTTTCGAACGCTTTCGATATCTGAATCAGGAGGCAATTGAATCTGAGCCAACCCCGTCAGACCAGGCTTGACCAGCAACCTGTCTCTATACCGAGGCAGTGCTTTTTCCAGAGACCCCACCAGTTCGGGCCGTTCCGGCCGTGGCCCAATCAAGCTCATATCTCCACGCAACACGTTCCATAGTTGAGGCAATTCATCGATGTGGCTCTTGCGAAGGAATTTGCCGAATGGTGTCACCCGATTGTCACCTTTGGTGCTCCAGCGGATGCCAGAGAAACGTTCGCAATCATGGTACATCGACCTGAGTTTGTAAATGACGTAAGGCTTGCCACCCTTGCCTAATCGCAACTGTGTATAGAAAGCCGGCCCACGAGAGGTAAGCCGTACCAGGAGTGCTGCAAGGAGTATGATCGGCAATGCCACGAGCATCACAAGGGCTGATGCCAGTAGATCCATACCGGTTTTGAGATGTTCGTAAACTCCAGCACCACCTGCCTTCAGCGTATAGCCGGGAGGCAGATTAGGCTCATCAGGCAAACGAAAGTCTGTATCCGTGGACTGCCCGGTGATTGTCTCCACACGAGTGAGTCTATCACTGGCTGATGTAGGCTTGGCAGGTTGTTCAAAACGAGCATTCATGCTCTGTAGTTCTCCTTCTCCATGAATGAAGTGCCACGCCTGGAGAGAGCATAATGTGGTGAAGGTCCATCCGTATCTGCCGAGGCAGAAGATAAAATGAGCGACGGAAGGCCATCATGAATGAAGTCATCAACAACCAACTGGTTACCCAGAACAGGTTGAGGAATGACACGGGCAAAGTATAGGTTACAACCACAAGGCGTACGTGATGTTTCGCTGAAGGTGCCAAATAAGGTAGACACACTCAGAGTAGAAATAAACAGAAGTAGCCGCCCTTGCACGAACATGATGCAGTAAAGCCTGTTCTCAAAAGGAGTCAATTCGCTAGATGAAGGCTCTCAGCCAAATCTCGCGGGCGCACGAGTATGGGAAAGTCAGGCAGAGCTTCCAAGGTTTGCTATTAGACTCTATGGTTTCCTTGCTTGTCAAATGAAAAATGCATAAATCGAGTTATCTATCCTAGGATTAACCCCACATCTGGACAGTGCCCTTCCCCACTTTCATGAATGCATTTTCATCAAATTGATGTGAGTTTTAGGGACTGGAAGACTCTACGCTTCTGCTGTACCATTGAAACATCCCGTCTTTGAATATCACTTCTGAGGCAACCATGTTGCGTCTCCTGGCTGTTCCCTGTGTTCTCTTGGTTTTAGGAATCACTATGGCAGCTACTCCTTTCGATGCTGATGCCGAAGCCAAAGCTTTCATTGCTGATCATGAAGCCCGCATCCGCCCATTGGAAAAACTCGCGGGTATTGCCTGGTGGAATGCCAATATCAGCGGAAAAGACGACGATTTCAAGAAGAAAGAAGAGACCCAGAACAAGCTGGATGCCATGCTGGCTGAGAGTGAACCCTTCGCCAAGCTGAAGAAATTCAAAGCTGATATGCCGAAGGACAAGCTTCTCGCCCGCCAGATTGAAGTGCTCTACCTCCAGTACATGGAGAAACAAGTCGACAAGGAACTGCTTCGGCAGATGACAGCCAAGGCTAACGCGGTCGAGCAGGCTTTCAATATTTTCCGGGCCAAGGTGCGTGGCAAGGAACTCAGCGACAGCCAGGTACGCGAAATTCTCAAACGCGATCGTGATTCAGGCTATCGTCGAGAGGTTTGGGAAGCTTGCAAGCAGGTAGGTGCTAACGTCGAAGCGGACCTCAAAGCTCTGGCCATGATGCGCAACCTGGCAGCCAGGCAGTTAGGCTTCGCCGACTACCACAAGATGATGCTGTACCTCAATGAACAGGACCAGGCCAAGGTGCTGGCCCTGTTCGATGAGCTTGATGCACTCACTCGAGAACCATTTCTGGCAGCTAAGGCTGAAATCGATGCAACGCTCGCCAAGCAGTACAACATCGCTGTCGATCAACTGATGCCCTGGCATTATCAGGATCCATTCTTCCAGGAACCACCTGCTATCTTCGAAGTATCATTAGACGACACCTATTCCAAGGTGGATATCCTCAAAGCCTGTCGACAATTCTACGCCGGCATCGGCCTGCCTATTGATGATGTCCTCGCCCGCAGCGACCTCTACGAAAAAGCAGGCAAAAGCCCGCATGCCTTCTGTACCGATATCGATCGTGAAGGCGATGTCCGCGTGCTGGGCAACATTGTGCCCAATGAATACTGGATGGCCACGATGCTCCACGAGTTAGGCCACTCGGTGTACAGCAGCAAGAACATCCCCGCCACGGTGCCTTATGTTCTGCGAAGCGAAGCCCACATCCTGACCACCGAAGGTGTGGCCATGCAGTTCGAGAAATTCAGCAAGAGTGCAGCCTGGCTGCAAAGCATGGGCGTGAAAGTGGAGAAGCCCGAAGCCTTCGATGCGACCGCCAGGAAGATGCAGCGGAACCAGTTGCTCATCTTCTCCCGCTGGTGCCAGGTAATGCTCCGCTTTGAAGCAGCTCTCTACGCCAACCCTGAGCAGGACCTCAACAAGCTCTGGTGGGACCTCGTCGAAAAATACCAGGGAATGAAACGCCCTGCAGGCCGAAACGCTCCAGATTATGGCAGCAAGATTCACGTCTGCTCGGCACCTGCCTACTACCACAATTACATGATGGGCCAACTCTTCGCATCTCAGGTACACCATGCTCTCTGTCGTGATGTGCTGAAGACCAACCCCCGTGATGCCAACTACACCGGCAATCCCGAAGTAGGCAAATGGATGAAAGAGAAAGTGTTTGCCCCCGGACGTACTTTGTCCTGGAATGCACTCACCAGGTTTGCCACGGGCGAAGAGTTGAACGCAAAGGCCTTCGCCAGTGACTTTGGCAAGTAATTCAGTTCGAGTTAGCCGTGGGTCGTCAGTACCCGTAGCACAATAACAGCAGAAGGGAATGCAGCATGAGTAGTCGGTTACCCATCGGATCCGATCAGACTGAATTCCAGAACGCCTTGTTTCTGGCGCACTGTGCCAATGCGGCCTACGAGCGAGCCAGCGTATCCGATTACAAGCATTATGATCAGATCGCCTTCGATGCTGTTGAATCGTTTGAAGGCCCCAATGATACCCAGGGTTTCGTCGGTGCTACTGACAAAGCAATTGTGGTTGCCTTCCGAGGCACCGAACCCGACCGATGGACAGACTGGTGCACCGACCTCAATTCTGCTCAAAAGCTCTGGCTTTCCTGCCAGGTTCATACCGGCTTCGCCACCGCCCATGATGGTGTAGCCAACAAGTATGTCGAACTGGTTCGCAAAATGCGAACTAACAATCAGGCCATCTTCACCACCGGCCACAGTCTGGGTGGCGCGCTGGCGACACTTGCTGGCAAAGTACTGGCCAGTGGCGCCGAGAGCGGCGAAGATCTCAAGCCGCACATGGTCGTCACTTTCGGTGCTCCGAAAGTCGGTGACAACCGTTTCAATTCCACCTACGGCGTTACTCTCCTCCGGTTCGTCCATAACGAAGACATCATTCCCCACGTTCCCCCGATGGGCAACTATATCGATGGTGGCTCGCTCCTTTACTTCAAACCAGATGGCACACTGACTTACAATGTCAACGAAATCTCAACGATGACCAGCCGACTGAAAAACGCCGTTTCTGCCATCCTCGCTGCCAAAGGCCGACTTTCAGATCTTGTTCCTAACTGGATTCAGGACCACGTGATGGAGCGATACATCGAACGCCTGGAAGCTCATTTGAAAACCCATGGCTAACGTGCGATGAGGTAATTGGGCTTGGCTCAAGTCCACTTGATCTATGAGTTCAATTGCTACTTGAGTCAGTCTTCGTGGTGGGATGGTCAGTCTTTGTCACTTGTGTTTATCCTGTTGTCGAAAACTCACATCCTCACTCGACTACTGGTAGAATCTAGCCAACAACAGGAGCCATCCCATGGCACGTCAAAAAGTCACCACCTTCCTCTGGTTTAACAACCAGGCCGAAGAAGCTGCCCGGTTCTATGTATCCCTGTTCAAGAATTCGAAGATCATCCATGTCACACCCGGCCCTACTGGCGCAGCCATGCTGGTCGAGTTTCAACTCGCAGGTATCACCTATCTCGCCCTGAACGGTGGTCCACATTACCAGCTGAACGAAGCGGTCTCTCTTTCCGTTGATTGTCAGGATCAAGCGGAAGTGGACGAACTGTGGAACAAGCTAACCCAGGACGGCGGTTCGCCCAGCCGATGTGGTTGGCTCAAAGACCGTTTCGGTCTCTCCTGGCAACTCGTGCCTTCTTTGTTGCCTCAATTTCTTTCGAACAAAGACAAAGCGCCGCGAGTGATGGCGGTTCTCATGCAGATGACCAAAATCGATATCGCCCAGTTGCAGGCTGCAGCGGAGGCAAGTTAACCCTTTGGTTACTTGCCCCATTCCAGAACCACAGGCACGTCGACCCGCTTGCCTTCCCGGATGATGCTCAGCATCACCTGATCGCCCGCTTTCTTGGATTCCACGTACGTCAGCAGTTCATCTAGAGTTTTGACTTTCTTGCCATCGACACCGACGATGAAGTCTGCCTTCGAGCGATCGATGCCTCGAAGGATCATGCCATTACGGCGTTCGGTCACTTCCTGTGGGCCTCTCAGGCCAGCTTCCGCCGCAGCACCATTGGGGTTTAACAGTGCAATCAGTAAGCCGCGTTCGGTCTCCCACACTGCATTGATGCCGAGGTCAGCCCGCTGTACTTTGCCGTTTGCGATCAGATCCGCAACGATACGCTGAACTGTATTGGCGGGTACTGCCAGGCCGATACCGGAACTCTGCCCGGATCGTGTCACGATTGCAGTGTTGATGCCGATGATCTCTCCTTTACGGTTGAGCAGCGGGCCACCGGAATTCCCTGGATTGATGGCTGCATCAGTCTGGATGATGCCTCGTATGGTTCGGCGGGTATCAGTCTTCAAAGTTCGGTTCAAGCTGCTGACAATTCCCATGGTTAACGTGCGTTCCAGGCCAAAAGGGTTACCCAGGGCATACACCCGCATGCCTACCAGCAGCTTGGCACTATCGCCCCACTTGAGGGGAAAGAGCATCTCTTCAGGAGCCTTGATACGGAGCACTGCCAAGTCGTTGTTGGGATCAACGCCAACCAGTTCGGCCCGATAGGAGTTACCATCGAAGAGGTTGACAATAATCTGCCGGGCTTCTTCCACCACATGGTAGTTGGTGACGATATGTCCCTGTTTATCAATCACTGCCCCGGAGCCTGAGCCTTCGCGGGGCATGCTCATCATGAAGAAATCATCCTGCTGCATGCTGCGGGTGGTGATATTCACCACGGCCCGGTTCGCATCCTGATAGATGCGAACACTGTCCTGCTCTTCGGGCGAAAGATTAAGCACATTGACAGGTGCCTGTTCTGCTGCTGCTGGCACCAGCCATTTTGGCCCTGACAGGAACCACACTGTTACCACCGAAGACAATACTGCGACGAGCAGAAATCGTAGTGAGTTTTTGAAAGGCATGACGGCATCCGGGGAGGAGATAAGTAATGCTTTCATTCTATGGGAAGTATTTTCTGAATTTCTTGGCTGCTGATGAGAACGTAGGAAAGTGGGTTATCAACTTGTGCAGCCAGCAGCAATCCAACCAGTTTGCCACTGTAAGGCAATACCACAGGTGAACCACTATAACCGAACTCGGCTGGATACTCGCCAGTGGCCATATAAAGTGCTACCGATTCCCGTCTGGTTGGCGGTGCATACGACAGCCGTCGATGCACCAGATCCTGAATCCTGGCATGGAATGGATGCCAAAGGCCGCCACGAGTGAAGGGCTGAGCAATACCCAAGACCTGAGTTCCACTGGGCACTGCATTGAGTTCCAAAGCAATTTCTCGACTGATATCCGGCGGTGTGGATCCTGCTTCGAGGATGACAATGTCCCGCACGGAATCTTCTGCGATGATTCGTGCCGGTTGCCATTTGGTTGCCCGTCGAGACCGAAAGTAATGATCGCTGGTCTTGATCAACTCACCCGTATCCGGCTTGGCAGCAGGCCAGACGACATACACCTTATCGATGATCCCTGCAGGAGTACCATCGGGTTTGTTGCTCTCCAATGCGTGCCGAGTCGCGAGCACCCATCGTTTGGATTTATTGATCAGCACTCCTGTCGTGAGTGTGTTCCCAGTAGGTCGTTCCGTCCAGATGATGACCGTGCTCCATGGCAACGACTCTGCATTCCATGTGCGAATTGGTGCTGTCTTCTCAGGTGTATCATGTTCGTTCTGCATCGACGAAATGCAGAACAGCGGAACAAACAGCAACAGCAGACCGAGCACGCGATACATGACCTTACCCTTACGTGGCACTCTCAAAACTGCTCATCAGCCGAAAGACGCCCAGCAGCCCGAAAAAAAGCACGATCGCAATGGCATGCCCCAGATTCGTGGTATTCGGCGATTGAAACAAATCGATGCTGAGTGGTTGTAGTGCCGCTACCAGCAGGAACCCACCAATAAGCACACTGATCAGTTGAATAGTTTGAGCCTGTTTGAGTTTCAGACCAGGAATCATCATGGGTACCAGCACACAAAGGATCATGAGCAGAATACCTGTACTGAACAATATGGCACGTTCCTGGCTGGGTGACAATTGAGAGACATCCAACTGCTGAGAGCCCGGTGTATTACTGTTCTCCGTTAACACTGGACCTGTAAAGATGACTTTCGCAGGTGGTGGCGGACGATCATGCAATTCCTGCCCGTCCACCAGGTGCATCCGGGTTACGGTCAGGCGTTCTCGAGGAACCGTTCCATTTGTCGGTGCTTTGATTAATTCCTCGACGACATCCATACCAAACTCGACGTGGCCAATAATCGTGTACTGGCCGTCCAGATGAGGTGCAGCATTCAGCAATATCGAAAACGAGGTTCTCGCACTGTTCGGCTTGCCATCATCACGGGCCATGCTCACTACGCCCCGCACATGCTTTAGCTTGCTGAATTCTGCAGGTAGCGACTGGATCAAGCTTCGTTGTTCTGGAGTCAGCGGGGGGATTTTATCGTTCTCAGCTCCGCTGAACTGCATCACGAAGTTTCTGTCGATGCGGGGAATGCAGACACCATCGTAAACTCCTTCGCTCACCAGCCGCATCACCTGTTCGACATTCTTCGGTGCCACTTCGGGGTAAAGGGCAAGGGCGATATAGCCTGCTTTGGTCTGGATCAGCACCCGCTCTGGGGCCACCTTCACACCCTCCGGTGCAGGTACCGGCTTGCTTTGCCAACTGAGGCACAAAACGGTCATG
This sequence comes from uncultured Bacteroidales bacterium, assembly GCA_964410845.1. GTDB lineage: Bacteria > Planctomycetota > Planctomycetia > Gemmatales > HRBIN36 > JAEUIE01. The sequence continues at coordinate 20,320 of CAYPJB010000012.1, forward strand.
AGCGTCAACATGGCTTATGCCCCCTGCAAGCGAGGTAGTGCCGGTGGGTGAATCAAATCATCCAGATTCACCATCAGTGGCGATGCCACGGTCTTTTTCTTCAGCTTCCAGATTACGCCATCCACGAAGAAGTGATGTACCTGCACGCCAGCACCGATGATGGCCAGCACAAACGCATAGCTGAAATTCCATCCCAGATCGTTCTGGAAGACATAGTACAGTGCCATGGGAATGCCTGCGAACAGGATCGAGCCTAACACCAGATTGATGACACCCCAGCGTGCCGTTTCCTTCACCACATATCCCACCGAAGGTGTGATCTTCTGCACATCCATCTTTTCTTTCAGTTGCAGCGACCAGGCGATGAGCAGATACTGCAAACTATGGAACATTGGTACGAAGAGATAGAACGACTTGACATAAGCCCCGGGAATAAACCAGACCAATTGCGTTATCATTGGCAGCAGTACGATGGGTGGCAGAATACGCTGCTGTGCCTGGCACCACTTCAGCACCAGCACGGTGAAGGCTACCGCGTTGATGATCAACCACACCAGAATGACCTGCGAGACCCACATCGGAAGCCCCAGGCGATATTGATCTACATCGCTCATGGCTGGCAGCACGATGTCCGTGGCTGCAGTGATCATGTCGCCTCGCGCGGTCATGAACAGAAACGAGCTGTAGATTACATTCGAGAGCGTAAACCGTTCCCACTTACCAACGAAGAACCCTGCTCGGCGGGCATAGATCAGCGTTACCCCCAGCGTCTGCCCACTGAAGTGGTACGGCGACCAGTACATGAAAACCTTGTAGAAGATCGGTGCAATAAACCTGGGCGAATAGAAAGAGCCAATTACTACCGCGAGAATCACCCAGGGAATTACCAGTGCCGTGATCGGGTACTGCATGATGTTGTCACGATTATGGTACAGCCGATAGTTGGTCGCTGCAAAATGTGGATGATTGATAACGATCTGCATCGCCAGAGCTAACTGTGCTGCCCAGAGAACTGATTCCGTGCCATATGTGAACATCAATCCAAGAAACGCCAGGATAGATCCAAACCCCACTACCAGATAATCAACTGGTGCATTGACAAAGTACAGATGCTGTTGAGGAAGAGCCACTGGTGGCGCAGCAGTGACCGCAGTTGGAGACGTCACAGTACCCGTCGTCACCACCGGCTGCGTAAAACTCTGCTTCGTCTTCATCCTCGGCATGATGCACCTGGGCCAGGATTTCTGTTAATAGTCTATCTCATTGAACTGGGCTGCGCCAATCCACAGGCTCCCCACCATAAACAAGCATGAGGCCAGCAGCGACATGATTGGCCGAAACGCTTCTTTCTGCTGCAGCGTCTTGTATTCGAACATCTGCTGAAAATAACTCGACGCATCCAGTATCGACGAGAGGATGATGTTGAGATCGACCGGCTTGGGAAGGAACCAGTATCCTGCTTCTACCATCATGGGAACATGGGCCAGGTAACCCGGTTCACCTGCATGGAGTACCAGCGTATGTCTCGCGGTGTTCATCACTATGCAAGCCACAAAGAAGAGCAGCGTTCCGAAAGCACAGGCTACTGTGTTCCGGGTTACCACGGCAAGCATGACTGAGAAACTGTAGAAGATGGCGAATTGCAGAGTCATCAGCGGAGCGGTCATCAGGTACTCCGGCTCCCATACGCCTGTTCGCCAACCCAGTGCCAGCCATGTCAGCAGCACAAAGATAAGTACCTGCACACCGAAGAAGAGCACGACACCCAGATACTTGCCGATCAACAGCACCCAGCGGGGAGTCGGCTTCACCAGGAGCACTGCTGCTGCACTTGGCTCAAGAAATGTAGGGAGGAAGCCTGCCGTCCAGATAATCGCTAACACCATGCCGATAATGCCTGCCATGGTGCTGGCCAGCAGCACCTGCAGATTCCGTACTGCGTCGCTGGCCTGTCTCGATCGCTGTACTTCAATCATCCCGAAACCCAGGTAAAGCTTGCCTTCCGCACGTTTGACACCGGTGCGTTCTGCTTCCCTTCGAAAAAAGCGATCACGGTCGTAGGTATTTCCCAGTGCAGTGAACATCGAACCCGGACCGCCCAGATACAGCATCAGATCATTGGCCATAAAGCGGGCTGGAGCATCGGGTGGCAACCACTCGGGTGCCTCCTCTTTAGGCCCGACTGTCTCAAAACCCTTCACACTGACACTGAGACAGAGAATGAAACCCAGCACCGTTACACTGAGCATGATCCAGAGCACCGCCGAAGCATGTGCCTGCCGATAGGTATCTCCCAGCAGCGCGAAGAAGGCACGCTGCATCGAGCTTGCTGAGTTGGCATCAATTCTGGGCGTAGTGGATGACATGGTTACAATTGCTGTTGAGCATAAAGAGGTTTGAGGGCTTCTGCCAGGCTGCGTTCTGCACCGGTCGCTGGGTCTCGACGAAAATCCTTCAGCGTTCCCAGATAGGCGAATTGTCCATTGATCAACACTCCCAGGCGATCACAAAGCAAATCGATATCGCTGAGGACATGCGAAACCAGGAGTATGGTCTTCCCTCGTTGCCTCAGATCAGCTACTACATCGTACACGATCTGTCTCCCATCCTGATCCAGGCCTTCGGTCGGTTCATCCAGCACTAACAGATCAGGATCGTTCATGAGAGCTTGGGCCAGGGCCAGCCGTTGCACCATCCCTTTACTGAATGCCTTGATTGATTCCTGACTACGCCGGGCCAAGCCCACTCGCTGCAGAAGCTCAGGGACCCGTTGTCGAATAGTTTCTTCCGCCAGATATGTCAGCGTACCATAGTAGTGAAGCAGTGCGCTGGCTGAGAGATAGCGTGGGAACGCCTGGTTTTCATGAACATAGCCAATCCGTGCCAGGGTCGAGCGATCATGTGCTGGCAGGCCCCACCGTGTGATGGTTCCCTTGCTGGGTCGACACAAGCTGAGAAGCAGCTTGACCAGTGTAGTTTTGCCGGCGCGGTTCGGCCCAACGAGTGCAAATACTTCGCCCGGCATCACTTGAAGTGTAACACCAGCCAGCGCTTCAATTTGACGGGGTGTGCCAACGAAACGGCGATACGTCTTGCTGGCGTTAACGAGTTCAAACGCAGGGACCGCACTCATGTTCAGAGCATTTCCTGGGGATGAAATGCAGCCGACGATTCGGGCGCACGAAAAAGGAGGATGACCACTTCGATCACCCTCCTAACCATAGCATCTTTTCCAGACCGATGTCTAGCGGATGATGGTAACCGTCACCGCATCCTGCATTACTCGGCTGAATGCCGTGCGTAATGCTTCTATGCGGGCGTCATAGTTGGTTTGGTTGATGATCTTGTAGTTTTCCAGCGGATTAGACGGTGTCGGCTGAGTACCGCCTTTATACTGGGCATACTGCAAGAGTCCCAACGCCTTGTCACGTGCTGCCACTGTGGCGGCATCGGTGTAAGCTGGATCGAACAGGCTGCCGAAAGCGATACAGTGGATCGTCACGGGTTTGGTATTCGTGGCAAAGCCTGGTATCGCATCGGTCGTCTTGTTAGTTATGATGTCAGCAAAGGTCTTGGTTTGCGTAACAGCATCATCCACAGGGCCGTAGCAGCCGTCAGGCAACTCTGGCGAACCGCCTGAATCACGCCAGCGCACTTTGAAGTAAGAGCGATGCTGATTGCGCGTCAGGTGATTTGCAGCGGATTCTGTTCCCAACAGGAATGCCGTCGCCGAGGCAACGCCATCCGTTTCGAAAATGACCAGCCGCTGAGCACCGTTTCGTCCGTTGCCACCCGCTTCGTAATCCGGAGCAGGCGAGGGATTGTAATTTTTCAGCGAAGTTTCACCGCTGAACTGGTTATAGGCCAGTGCGAACGCCATCGGGCTGCACGTGCCTTTAATGGCACGGGGTACAGTGGCAATGGCAGTGGGATTGAACGGATGGATTTCCGCATACGGTGAAGTGTTAATCACCGCACTCGGGAACCAGATCGAGTTCACCATTCGCTTGTAATTGTTGTTGAAGAGCGGTGACAATGGCGACAGTACACGGTTGAAATAACCTTGTACTTGCGCGTTGGTTCCGCCTGACGGCCCATTGTTATAGGTCGGCACGCTGAAGCCCACCACAGCGAGATAATCGTTCGGGTGGTTGTTGCGCACGTCTCCAATCACGGTTTGCACACCGACCTTGAGCTGCCACATCGGCGCCTGGTGTGCAGTGCCCGGCAGCCAGAAGCGATTACCTGTGACGTTCGAGACATTGGTGTAGGTATTCAGGTTATAGTTCTCGATGAAATCGATCATCGTGAGCGGACCAAACCAGTACCGGGTCTTCGGACGCATCGGGCTGTCACGATAGTTCATGTATCGTGTGTCGCTGCCAACAGGACGGGGATTGATTACTACCTGATTACTGCTGGTTCCCAGTGGGAACTGAGCACTTGCACCAGTGATGGCGGATTCGTCGATGCCAATGTCCCAGCCATAACCGGCTTTGAGCATGACACTATTTATCCAACTGCGACTACCTCCAGATAGAGGCTCGCCCTGCGACGAGCGATTCTCGTAGTATCCCAGGACATAATCGATGTATTCCTTCCAGAATCGCTGATTACGTTGATCCTGGGTAGTGACTGGCATATTCCCGATAGGATTCGTGATCGTATCCGGGATAGCATCGTAATACAGAATGCCACCTGCTCGCAATCGTGGCGGGAAGGGATTCACTCCTGATTTACTATCATTGTTCTTGATCCAATACAGAATCGCATCGTAATTGATACGCATTCGGTATCGGCGTGTTCCGTCTCCAAGCCAGGATGAATCGTTGTAGGCTAGAATGGGTGTGTTGGTTGATACACCGTTAATTAAAGTCGCTTGCACGTTATGTTCACGTGAAGGATTAAACCGCACTACCTGATATGGCAGTACTGGTGCACCTGAAGTACCGGAGGTACTGAGTGTCTGCAAGCCCTGGTAGTAAGTGTTCGTATTCCAGTTAGTGCGTGCATACCAGAGTAGTGCATTGTTACGAAGAGGCCGTGAAGTAATACCAGCACCTTGCAGCGCCAT
>CAYPJB010000013.1:0-24901 GCA_964410845.1 uncultured Bacteroidales bacterium
CCGTGCCTGCCCGCAGCCAGATGACGCATCTCGATGCCGTGCTGCAGACGCTGCACGTCAGCAAGCCTACTGAGAAAACGAACCTGCAGAGCATCCTTAACCGGGTGACAGAGAGCCTGCCCGGTCGTGGTATGGTGATCCTGATCTCTGATCTCCTGACAGATCGCGAAAGCTTCTTCAAGGGGCTGGATCAGTTGTCGCATCGCCGCCACGATGTAATCGTCTTCCATGTGCTGGACAGCGACGAGGTCGATTTCGAGTTCCAGGGCACAACCAAGTTCCTCGGGATGGAAGCCATGCCGGAACTGGTCTGCGATCCGCGAGCACTCCGTGAAGGCTATCTCGAGGCACTGAAAGAATACCTCGACGAAGTGCGACGAGGCTGCGCCAAGCGAGGGGTGGAGTATGCCCTGGTGCGCACCAGCGACTATCTCGATGCTGTTCTCTCCCGGTTTCTCGCGGCTCGCATGGCGCTGCGTGGCAGGAAATAATGCTGCTCTTCGATGTAAGGAAACACCGTCCGCATGCTTGAATCTGTGATGAATCCGTTAGCCTGGTGGGGCCTGCTCGCAGTAGCAGTGCCCATCATCATCCATTTGATCAATCGCTTGCGTTACAAGCGAATCGAATGGGCAGCGATGGAATTCCTCCTGAAGGCCATGCAGAAGAACAAACGCAAGGTGCTCATGGAGCAATTGCTGCTGCTCTTCCTGCGGTGCCTGCTGATCGTTCTGCTGGTGTTGCTCATCGTACGTCCGCTCTGGTTCCTGGGGGGCAGCGGCAATGAATCTGGCTCACTCCATCACCATGTACTTCTCCTCGATGACAGTTTTTCGATGAACGACATGGACGATCCTCGTCGTCCTGATGGTTTGACAGCCTTCAAACGTGCTACCCAACTCCTGGGAGACCTGGCTGCCGCCCAGGCCGGCAGCAACAGCACCCATCATTGGACAGTGCTCACTTGGTCGAATCCCACTGTTCCGGAACTCGGAACGCCCCTCACCAGCGAGAAGCCCGAAGGCGCCAGGCTGACTGCAGATGCAGTATCGAGGCTGAAAGCACGCCTCGATGAGATGAAACCGAGTGCCCAGGCTACATTGCCACTGGCCGCGGTGAAGCAAGCGACCATGCATCTCGATGCTGCCAAAGAAGGACGCAAGCATCTGCACATCATCAGTGATTACCGCAACGTCACCTGGCGCAGCGCGGGCGATGAATTGTATCAGCTGCTTGGCGATCTCTCCAAACAGGGCAAGGTCAAAGTTCAATTCCATGATGTAGCTCAGCCCGATCGCTCCAGCGTGCAGGGCGTGACTCCACCTGCACATGGCAATCTCGCCGTTACCAATGTCGTTGTCAAACCTCGCCGAACCCCCGACAGCGTTGCTTCGATATCCGATCAGCCACTCCGCGTCGTAACGCCCCGCCTGCCTTTCGATGTCCACATTACCGTCAAGAACTTCGGCACTGCCGAGCACAGCAAGGTTCAACTGTCACTCGCCAGCAACAACGTCACCAGGGTGGAACGCAGCATTGACAGGCTCGCCGGTGGCGAGGAACGCACGGTGGTCTTCAATCTCGAATACGGCAGTGACGAACCGGTCGGTATCAAGACGCTCACAGCCCGGCTCACGGACATGGAAGAGCGTGACCACCTCGCCGTCGATGACGTTCGCTACACCAGTGTGGAACTGCATGCCCGCATCAATGTGCTCATCATCGATCCCGAAGCCCGCAGTTCACAAACCGGGGCAGACTGGCTCTATGTCAATGCCGCCCTGACGGGATCCGCCCGCACGGGTGTTCAGGCAGATGTCATCACTCCACGAGAACTATCCACACGGCGAACTCTCGCCCAATACGCCGCCGTGTACGTGCTCAATATTGCTGGCGTTGGCCGCAGCGAAGGCGACCTGGATGAAGACGGGCTGCGCACGCTGGAACGTTATGTTCGCCAGGGAGGATCGCTTGCCTACTTCCTCGGGCCACGCACCAATGTCGCCAGCTTTAACGACAAGCTCTACCAGAAAGGCAAAGGGATCTTTCCGGTACCGTTGTTGCTCAAGCCCGATCCTGACGGCCGCAAGAACAGTGCCTACATGGATGATGAGCCGGATAAAGACGATTACTTCGCCAAGCTCCGGTTCCTGAAAGTGCACCCGGCCTTTCCCTTCACTGGCGACATTGCTGATACCTTTGCCCGGTTCATTCATGTGAATCGCTATTTCCGTATTGATCCTCAGTGGAAGCCCAGCGAAGGCTTCGATGTACTGGTGCAGTTGATGAACCGCCGACCGCTTTCGCTCTACCGCGATCAGGCTCGAACGCTATACAGTGAACTGTCAGCTGTTGCTTCGGAAGTTCCAGATGGCAAGCTCACACAGTACGTTGCCATGCTGCAGACCAGCATCGAAGACGCTGACAAGAAGAAAGCACGCAAAGGTGAGCTCATCGAAGCACTGAGTGGCGCCTTGGGAGAACCAGTAGCTGCCAGCTTCTGGAAGGAGAAGAAGCACGCCGAACTGCAGAAAAAGCTGCGTGACTTCCTGGATCTGCTTCAACAGGGTGATCCTATCGTAGTCGAAGCTCCTGTCGTGGGCGGCAGCAAGCCAGGACGCGTGGTGGCATTCCTCCACCCCGCCTCCCCCACCGCTGTACAGGGCAAAGACTACGGCTGGCACGACATGGCCACCGGCGATCTGGCACAGTTCTTTTTCGTTCCGATGATGCTGGGCCTGCAGGAGCATCTGGCTGCCCAGTCGCGCTCGGCAGAATTAACTGCATCCGCACTGATCACAGCGCTGCCTCTGGAAATCCGCCTCGACAAGGACCGCTATCATCCGCAGGTCGAAGTCTGGTATCAGGGTGACAACGACAAGCAACCGGAAAAGATCGATACGATCAATGGCGAGAAGGCCAAGCCTCTAGGCGAAGTGGTTGCAACCGATGAGCGAAAAGCCACGGAGCAATTCGACTGGCTGATCAAGGTACGCCCCATTAAGGGTCCGGGCCATTATCGTCTGAAGTTTAACCAGGTTTCTGCAGCAGCCTCGTCCGCTCCCTCGGAAATCAAAAGTGAAGCCAGTATCAATCTCGACACCAGCAAGCTGCCTGAAGAACGTCCGTTAGCCTTCAATTTGGATGGCAGGCTGGAAGGTGATCTCACACGCTTTTCCGAAGAACAGCTTCGTGAAGCACTGATAACCGGGCTGAGTAATGGCCCATCCAAGACACCAGCGCCGGAAGCTCGCGAGTATGTTCATGGCAAGACCTGGTTCGTGAACAATGCACTCGACAGCCAGGCACTCGATGCCCTGCAATCGCAGTCCTGGTCGGAATATTCCTGGGTGCTGCTGCTCTTCGTAGCACTCTTGATTCTGGAACAATACCTGGCGATGAAGTTCAGTCACCACCTGGGATAACACGATGGGGCCGACGGCCGAGCAACGCATGGAATTCATCTGGAGGCGACTGGAAGAACCAGCCGAGCTGTTCGGCTATCCGCTCAGCTTTGATTCCTACTGGTGGCTAGCCATTGTCACTCCGCTTCTCCTGCTGGCCTTCGTCTTTGTCGTTATCACGTATCGACGTGAGAGTAAAACCATCGGGCCAAAGTGGTCTGCCATCCTGGGCGGCCTGCGCATTCTCACGTACCTCGTACTGACGTTGATCTGGTTGCTACCTGCCATGCGACAGGTGACCTACAGCGAACAGCAGTCGAAGGTGGCGCTGCTTTTCGATACTTCAGCCAGCGTGACAGAAGTCAGTGACGTCGTCAGCAGCGACGAACCAGGCGAATTGCGATTCACCCGTCAGGAAGAGCTGCTCGCCCTGCTTAAGCAGGCTGAACCAGCGACACCTGGGAGTGCCTCGCCTCCCGATTTCCTGGCACAACTGCTTCTGAAGAACCCACTCGTCTGTTACCGCTTTGGCGAAACGCTGGATCCACAACCCTGGCTGATTGGCTCCGCTGCCAATCGTCCGTCATTGAGCATGTGGAAGCGGCAGTTGCAACCAGCGCAACGGACCGGGTGGGATGACCTGCCTTCCTTGGAAACGATGAATGAGCTTGCCAAGCTCGCCAGCGATACCGAAGCAGCCCAACAGGAAGGACAAGCCAGCCGCATCAGTTCCTTGATCACAACATGGGAACGGAACCAGCAGGAGAAGAAAACGACACAGTCACGCCTGACCCAGCGAACCAACCCCGGCCTGGCTTTGCGTGATGTGCTTCAGAAAGAAAAGGGAAACCTGCAAGGGGTCATCCTCTTCTCTGATGGTAAAGCCACCGCTGGTTCCAGTCAGGACCTCATCGAAGCAATCGCCCTGGCCCGCAAGGAAAATGTTCCTGTCTTCACAGTGGGAATGGGTGTGGCTCAAGCGATTCCCAATCTGCGGCTTGTTGATGTGCTTGCCCCCACCCGTGTCCAGCCGGATGACGATTTCCCTGTCCGTGTCGCCCTGGAAGGCGATAACCTGCCAGCAGGCCAGGCTGCATCGGTGGTGCTGCAGGTCGAACGACCGGGTGAGAAAGCTGAAGACTTCCCTGTCCAGCAGATCAACCTCCAGCAAAGTGCCGGCAAACAGGCTCGCGGGACTGCTGAGTTTCGCATCACGAATCCAAAGAAGATCAAAGGCGACTGGAAGTTCAAAGCCCGCATCGCTGCCCTGCCCGGCGAACGCACTCGGGCCGACAATGCTTCTGAAGAACCAGTGATCGTCAAAGTGGAAGAACGCAAACTGAGCGTGCTGCTCTTCGCATCCGCAGCGACCCGCGAATATCAGTTCGTTCGCAGCCTGCTCTCCCGCGAAGCAGATAAGTTCGAATTCAGTATCTGCCTGCAATCCATGCAGAATGGTACGGTGCAGGATGTCGATCCCAAAAGGCTGCTCGAACGATTCCCCACCGAATTGCGTGCCCGCGACGCTGACCCGTATAACCTGGGCAATTACGATGTGCTCGTTGCCTTCGACCCGGACTGGCGATACCTGCTCGCCAAAGACGAAGGCAGTTCCCGTGAACCATCGCAGGAACTGCTCCGACGCTGGGTGCAGGAGCAAGGTGGCGGACTGGTAACCATTGCCGGTCCGGTGAACACGTTTAATCTCGTACGTGACCCGGAGCTATCGGTCGTACAGAGCCTGTATCCCGTGGTCTTTGATGATTCGCCTGATGCGTTGCACATCCTGGATCGTTCGAACAAGGAACCCTGGGCGCTGAATTGGGATCCGAGCGCGGCCAGTCAGTCCTACCTCGAGCTGACGGACAGCAGTTCGCCCAGCAAGTTCTTCGATGGCTGGGAACTCTTCTTTGGAGCTGTGCGCAACAGCGAAACCAACCAGGTGGAACTTCCATCCATCCGTGGCTTCTACAGCTACTTCCCCGTCAAACAGGTTCGTCCGGGTGCTCAAGTACTTGCCCGTTACGGTGACTCCAATCGCAAAGCCCAGACACCTAACGGTGAACGTCAGCCTTTCTTCGTTCTTTCGAAATCGGTCAAGGGCAACGTCTTCTACATCGGCTCAGGCGAGACCTATCGCCTGCGTTCCTTCAGCGACAAGTTTCACGAACGATTCTGGACCAAGTTGCTGCGAGCCATGGGGAAGCGAGAATCGTCTCGAGGCCTCCTGATGGTCAGCAGCAGACACAGCGAAGGGGACACCGTACTCGTCGAAGCGGAACTCCTTGACAACAGTCTCCGTCCGCTGGCTGCAGACCCGCGCACACCAATACTACTCCAGGTCAATGGCCCAGCATCGTTGGCGGACGTTCCTAAAGCCTGGAAGGAAGGCCTGCCCATGCAGCCCGATGCGGGCAAGCCGGGCGCCTTTGCAACTCGCTTTGCTGTCAAGTCGGCTGGCAAGTACAACGTCGAACTGCGAGTGCCTGGCACGGGCGAAAAGCTTACTGCCAACTTCGTTGTCGAAACCAGCGATCCGGAACGGGACGATGTTCGCCCTGATCATCCGCTGCTGCATCGACTCGCGTCGCCTAGTCAGGGCATCAAGCTGCTGAATGAAGCGAAACGGCCCGGATTCCTTGAAGCCCTTGCCGAATCCAAGAGGCGCATGCTCACTGATGCCCAGAACGCTCCGGGTGGTGTTGTTGCTGCACTCACGGCAGAGAATGAACTGGATCGTCTCTACTTTTCACTCAGTCAATTGCACTGGATACCTGAATGCCTGGAATCCAATATCGTGCCGTTCACCTCAGAAGGCCGCGTGTACGATCTCTGGGATAAAGGCATTACCGTGTTGCAGCATCTGGATAACCCTGACCTGGCCAGTGGCCCGGCGTGGGCCCTCCTGCTGGTAGCTACGCTGCTGGGAAGTGAGTGGTTGATTCGCAAGCTTTTGAGACTGGCATAAGCCCTTGGAGAAACGCTAGTGTCGACGATGGCACCGGAACGAAAGACGACACCGAAAGCGCTGCCCACCAGTTTGCAGCAGCCATTGGGCAAGCTACGCACTGCTATCCGAAGATACATCCAGCTCGAATCTATTTCCCTTGTCGTGATTGCCTGCTTCGTCTGGGCGTTGATGGGCCTGCTGATCGATTGGGGCTTTCTTTTTCAGATCCTGGGCTTTGATTATGTACGTGAAGGTTCACCCAGCATTCAGACATTTCTCCGTTCCGGTGCACAGCTGATTCTGATTGCAGGTGTGAGCTACATTCTTATTCGTTATCTTTTTTCGCGATTGTTCACGCCCATTTCGACATCCGACCTGGCTGTACTCCTCGAACGTCGTTTCCCCAAAGAGCTGGGAGATAAATTCGTTACCGCTGTCGAGTTGAACGACTGGGAGAAAGCCCGTGAACATGGCTATTCGCCCAGCATGCTCGAAGTCACCACGCGACAGGCAGAACGCGACATCAGTTCGATCGCCATTGATGAAACACTGAACAAGCACCGTCTCCGTAAGCTGCTTGCCTTGACTACCGTGTGCATAATCGTCACCGTGGCGGGTTTGCTCTTCTTTCCTGAAGTAGTGGCCACCTTCCTCGAACGTGGTGTACTCTGGCGCAATGTCACCTGGCCTCGTTCCACCGTCATGGAACTCGCGGATTTCAACGATCGCAATAAAGCCGTACCCTTCGGCAATGAACTGAAAGTGGTCGTTCGCTCAGCCAGGTGGGCTCTTGCAGATCGCACCGTCAGCGAAGGCTGGCGTCCATTGCTTCCAGCTGACCTTGCAACAGGAACAGTCGCCTGGGAATTGACTGGCCTCCCCAGCAATCCCGATTTTCTCAGTGTGCTTCCATCAGCCTGGCAAAAGCTGTCTTTCGATCAACTCGAATCCAGATTGCGAGAAGACTCTCCGAGACTCCATCGCGAGTTGGGACTTGCCCTCATTCAGAAACTGCAGGATTATCTCTGGGAGAATCGTCAGAAAGGCGGCCCACTACCAGAACATCTGGAGAAGTTCCTGCCCGAGAAACTGAAAGGACTATCGCAAGACGAGCAGAAGACAGCCCTTGCTGCTGCCGCCTCGCTAACCAGTGCTGATGCCCAGCGGTTGCTGGATGGCCTGACCACCATCCGCCCGATCGCTGGCGACATCAGCTTGAGTATGATCAGGCTGAGCGGATTTGCCTTGCCTTCCCCTCTTCCACCGCTGACAGTTCTGCAGAAGCTGGCTTACGATCGTGATCGCGATCTACCGGCCTTCGCTATGCCTGAAGCTGAAAGGCTGCTGCTGCCACCGAGCTGGCAGCAACTGGCCATCCGCGATCTCGCGAAACGCCTGAAGAACTTCGCCATCGAGGAATCTGCTGAATCGCTCGGGCAGCGTGTCATCCACCAGGGCAAAGCCTTCTTCGCTGATCTCGAAACGAGAGCTGACCAGACCCGCTTTGCCAGTCGCAAGACGTTTCGGAAACTGATGGTGCCCGAAAAACTGACACTCGAATTCGAAAACCTGGAAGTTGATGAGCGCAATCGGGGGCGAGCCAAACGAGGCCAACCGGAACTGAAACGACAACCGGGCAACAATGACTTCCTGTACGACTTCAAGAAAGTGGAACGGCCCATGCGGCTGCGTGCCAGTATCCCTGATGTTGCCACGCCGTGGTATCGGGTCGATGTCAAGCCGCTGCCCACTCTGAAAAAACTCATCCGCTGGCATCTTGAACCAGGCTATCTGTACAGCAGCAACAGCAAGGTTCAAGTCGGGCCGTTGGTCATGCCACTAGATGGTGAAGAAGTCCGTGCGACCGCACCGCTCGGTTCCGAAGTACGCTTCGAAGGGGAAAGCCACAAGCCGCTGAAGATGGTGCGAGTCACTACGGAGAACCCTGCCGATGCACCGACGGTGACCTTCAAACCCGGTGATACCACCTTCACCATAACTCCCAAGCCGCAGACGAAAGACGACTTGCGGATGAAGCTAGAGTTCGAAGATGAAGATGGCATCACCGCCAGCAGAATCCTGTTATTGATCCTGACACCTGACAAAGCTCCCGAATTCGTCAAAGCCCAGTTTGAAGCAGTTAACCGTAAGTTCATCACAAGCAAGGCCCTGCTGCCTCTCAGCGTTGCTGTGCGGGATGATGTAGGCTTGCTGGGGCTGGAATATGAAGTTGTCATCAATCAAGGCACTGAAGGCCCGGTACATACTGTACGCCTGCCCTTCAGAAACTACAGTCCGATCAAGTACCATCCATCACAGCCTGGTGGCATGCGTTTTGAAAATCCTGAAGACCTTACGCTACCCCGAGTCTTTGCTCAGCTTTACAGCGAATCTACAGCTGATCCGTTCCAGATTGTCAGCACCCTTGCCCGCTTGCCAGCAGGCTGGCTGGCTGCCATGCCTGTTTTGCCGTTCAGTCTACGTCAGGACTACAGTCTCGATTACGTGGATCGCAATCTCTTTGGACCGGTACTCAGCCTGGGTGATGAGTTCCTTGATACGCTCCTGCTCCGTACAGCATTATCCAAACCCGTCAGCGAACCGCTGCTGGCTACACCCTATCGGATGATCGTCCGGCTGGTAGCTCGCGACAATCGAATGAAAGACAAGACCGCTGCCCACCAGGAAGGCAAGAGTGCCGAGTCCTTCGAATTCAATGTGGTCAGTGAACAGGATCTTCTCATCGAAGGAGGCAAGCGCGAGGAAGACCTTCGCGACCGTTTCGATGAAACCATTACCCAGCTTCGCAAGGTGCGGAGCAGCCTGAAGCGCATCCGTGATGAGCTCAGCACTCCCAGCCAGGCCAAAGACGATGATGTTCGCCGGGCGATGAACGATGCCCAGGATGCCACAAAAGCACTGGCTGTTGTCAGAACCGCCCTTGATGAGAAAGTGCTTAAAGAATTCAGGCAGATCTACCGGGAGTTCGCATTGAACCGGGTGGACGAGCGGGTTCTCGATCGAATCGATCGTCGCATCTGCAATCCGCTGGCAATTCTCTTGCAACCGGAACAAGGATACGCCAAACTGGAGCAAAGCGTCGATACCTTGGCTCGTCGGCTGGAAGCCGAGGGGGCCAGCCTCCCACCGACACTGCTCGATCAGCCTGTTCTCCAGGCTGACCGGGTCCTGCAGAAGCTCGATGAAATCCTCAATGATATGCGCAAGCTCATCGAATTTAACGAGGCTTTGCGCGTTCTGCGGGATTTAATCAACAATGAACAGAAACTCCTCGAAGAAATGAAGAAGCTAATTGAGAAAAAATTGAAGAATGACCTCGATGACAAGTAAGCTGGATCGTCGATACTAACTGATGCCTGCCGAGCGCAAGCATCATTGCATGATGAGATACCACCCCGCGGCTGGGATGCGGTACAATGCTGGTGGAGGCAAAGCGATGCGACGGATAGCGCTGAGTCTGGTTCTCACCTTCAGCTTCACCCTGCTGTCTTGTTCTCAAGGAATGGGACAGGATCAGGGCAAGGGGAACCTGTCGGGTACGCAGGAAGAAATCGCCCGCAATTACAAAGCCCTTGAAGGCACATTGATCAAGATCGCCAGCAAGCTGGAACGCACTGGCACTAAGGAAGGGATAGAGAAATCACGCATCATCCTTCGGGCTTTGCAGGAGGCCCGCGAAAAGGATATTGCCCCAAACCTGACACTTTTGGCAGACACCCTGAAAGACCCTGATGTCACCAAGCTGCGAAATGCCGTCGAAAAGGGTGGCAATATCAAGCAGGATCTGGAAACGCTCCTGGCTGCACTGCTCTCTGAACGATCCTCCAAGGAACACACTGAATATCTGAAGAACCTGGTGAAGGAACTGGAAAAGGCCATTCGTGATCAGAAGGTGGCCATCAGCAAGAACCAGTCGAGTGCCGTCGAAAAGGAAGATGCCCGCAAAGCCCAGGAAGTGGCAGAGAAGCAGGTTCAAAAGATTCTGCAGCAGATTCGCGACTACGAAGCCAAGACCGCCCCCAAGGATGCCAAGCCTCAAGATGGCGAACCTAAGGATAGCGAGAAGAACAAGAAGTCAGGCGACAAGAACAGCAAGGAAAACGACAAGAACGGCGAATCCAAGGACAATAAAGCCAACCCCAAAGACGGTGAATCAAAGAAGGGTGAACCGAAGGACGGCAAGCCCAAGGATGGCGAGTCGAAAGACGGCAAGCCGAAAGATGGAAAGCCCAAGGAAGGCGAGCCAAAAGACGGCAAACCCAAGGATGGCGAATCCAAGGATGGACAGCCTAAGGAAGGCGAATCGAAGGACGGTGAATCCAAGGACGGACAAAAGAAGCAAGGCGATAAAAAAGACGACGAGCAGGAAGCAGGCGTCCCACGCAAACGCATCCAGGATGCCAACGACGCCCAGTCCAAGGCTAAGGACAAGATAGACAAGAACGAACGCAAGGATGCCATCAACGATCAGGAAGACGCCCGGACCAAGCTCGAACAGGCTCGTAAGAAGCTCGAAGAGATTCTCCGTCAGATGCGTGAAGAAGAAATCGAGCGAGTGCTGGCTGATCTCCAGAAGCGATGCGAGAAGATGAAGCAGATGCAGGAAATCGTGAATGCTGGCACCAAGCAGATCCACACCCGCATCTACAGCCTGGGCAAGCCCGAAAGAGAAGATGAGCAGAACAGCCGACGGCTGAGCGAAGATGAAGACAAGATCATCCACGAAGCGGACAATGCCATTGCAGTGATCGAAGCTGAAGGCACGGCTGTCGCCTTCATCGAAGTCTTCCATCAGGTCCGGAACGACATGATTCAGGTTTCCCGCCGCCTGGGCCGAATCGATGTCGGCCAGGAAACCCAGATGGTCGAAGACGACATCATCACGACGCTGAACGAGATGATCGAGGCTTTCAAGAAACAGCAGCAGGAACAGCGGGACAAGAAACAGAACGAACAACAGCAACAACAGCAGAACAACAACCAGCAAGATTTGATTGACAAACTGGCAGAACTGCGGATGATAAGGGCCATGCAACTTCGAGTGAACAACCGTACGGCACAATGGGCCAAACGGTACGAAGGAGAAGTAGCACGCGACCCGGTTATTATGCTAGAATTGAATGACCTCGGGAAGCGTCAGCTTCGGATCCAGAACGTCACCGATAACATCGCCAAGGGGAGAAATAAATGAAGCGTGTCATCCACCTTGCCTGTGCTGCCATCCTGGTAGTGCCCCTTGCTCTCCAGGCAGATGAAAAACAGAAGGCCCCTCAACCGGTTCCGACGCTGTCGGAACTGCAGGACATCGGCCAGATCAAAGCCCCCACGTTGGATCAGGCTCGCAACCTGGCCCAGGCTTATGTGAGCAAACTGCCTAATGGCCAGGCACTCTGGATCAAGCTCGATGCACTCTGGCTGCCTGGCGATACTCGCACCACGCTCGATCGCACCATCGAAACGCTGGCTGCAACGGATCCAGCCATTGCTGAGTATGTAACAACGCTGCGTCAACAGCCTTCAACAAGCCTGCTGAACTCACCACTCCTCAAGGATGCGAAGTATCCTGCCTACGTGCAGAATAACCTGAAGCTCTTCCTGGCCCGTTCGCTGACGAATCAGCGGCTCCACGAAGATGCACTGGCCCTGTTGCGTGGCCTCACCCCGGAAACACTGATCGACCCTGCTACCTATTACTTCTACCGGGCTGTCTGCGAAAATAAGCTTCGCCTGAAGGAAGCTGGCCTGCTTTCCACCAATCGTCTGCTCAGTTCCATGCAGCAGTCTGCTCCGGAACGTTACCTCGTTGTCGCCTCATTGATGCAGGACGAGATGACGAAATGGGAAGATCAGGATCTGGGCGATATTGCCCGCCGCATGGAAGAGATCGAAGCTCGCCTGGACAACGCCCACGGCGGCCCCAAGACCATCGAAAAACAGAAGGAAGTGATCGGCCTACTCGACAAGATGATCAAGGATCTCGAAGATCAGTGCCAGAAGTGCAACAACCCTGGTGGCGGACAGGCCAAGTCGTCAGCCCCGGCACCTGAAAGCAAGATCATGCAGGGTGCAGGCACCGGTGAAGTGGAAAACAAGAAGCTCATCATCACTTCAGAAGTCTGGGGTAAAATGCCTGAGAAGGAGAAGGTGAAAGCACTGGAAGCAGTCAATCGCCAACTCCCGGCCCACATCCGCGAAGCTGCGGAAGGCTTTAGCAAGAAACTGCAGACTGGCGGAAAATAGCCCTCGGTTCACTTGCGATCGCAGGGGCATGGTACGCCGTGCCCCTCTTTCGTTCCATCACGGCAGATTGCCTATTCCCGGCTGGTTGACCTATGACAGTGCTCGCACGGATGACGACGATCTGCGTTGCTTGCCTTGGGTGGTCTCTGGTGGCATCGCCACTTCCAGCTGGCGAAATTCGCACACTCGATGGCAAAAGCTATACCGGCGAAGTCGTTTCCTTCAAGGCTGATGAAGTTCAGCTTCGAACAGGCGAAGGTGACAAAGTCACAACTTTTCCACTCAAGGATGTCATCACTGTTGACTTTACACCGAGCGCCCGTCCCGTTACGAGAACGCCTTATCTGCGAGTCCGTCTGGTCGATGGTTCTCAACTCTACTGCCTGACGCTCGGCTTCCAGAACAAGACCATGAAGCTGATGCTGCTCAGCGGGCAAAGCATGGATGTCAACTTTGATCAGGTCCACACGATTGTCTGTGATGCCCACGATAGTAGCGCGCTGAATGCCTTCGATGCCATGCTGGCGGACAATCCGAAACAGGATGTCATCCGGGTGCAAAGTCGCGAAGGCAACAACATCGAACCGTATGAAGGGGTCATCCAGGGAGCAAACGATGTCGGCACCCGACTGCAGTTCAAAGCCCGTGGCCTGGATACTGTCTCCAATCTTGATGTCGCCCGTCTGCGGGCCATGTACTTCCAGCGTTCCAATACCGGCCCTGGGGACAAGGCCATTGCTCGCATCAGCGACACCTTTGGCAATACGTTCACCGTCACCAGCTATGTCATGGGGGCTCCCTTCTGCCAGGTGACACTGCAAACCGGCCAGCAATTGAAGCTTCTCGCCAGTACCATCAGCAAGTTTGATCTCACCCCCGGCAAACTCGTCTATCTTTCCGATCTCGAGCCAGCCAAAGTGGAAGAGACGCCTATTCTGGCCGAACTCTACCGCTTCCGCCGGGACAAGAATCTGGAAGGTGGGCCGCTCAGCGTTGGCCGACGGGTGTATTCCAAGGGGTTGGCTTTACATTCCCGCACCGTTCTGGAGTACGATATCAGAGGGTTCAGCAGTTTTCGCTGCATTCTCGGCCTGGATGATGCGATGGCCGGCAGTGCCCATGCCATCGTTCGCATCGAGGCTGATGACAAGGAACTACTGAAGACTGTCGTCTCCAGTAAGGACAACAAGCCACAGGAACTGAACCTGCCCATGACCGGAGTCCAGAAGTTGCGACTTGTCGTGGAGTATGGCGACGACCTCGACCTGGGCGATCATGTCAACTTCGCCGATGCCCGACTCATCAAATAAGGAGTAACACCATGCGGACTCTGATGCTGCTCCTGATCGCTGGCGTGCTAATCTCTGCCAGCACCGCACAAGACAAGACCGTGCAATCGGCAGAAGCCAAACGAATCGCCGCGATTGACAAGGTCCGCCCCACGGTCGCTGCAGTATTCGGCCCCGGTGGTGGTGGCGGTGGTTCCGGCGTGGTCATCTCTCCAGATGGTTACTGCCTCACCAACTTCCACGTGGCACAACCCTGTGGCAACTTTCTTTATTGTGGCCTGGCAGATGGTACTCTCTATGAAGCTGTCATCGTCTCGAACGATCCCGTTGGCGATGTTGCACTCATCAAGTTGATCCCCAAGGAAGCAGGCAAACCCTTCCCCTTCGCCGTCATGGGCGATTCCGACAAGGTGCAGATGGGCGACTGGGCCATTGCCATGGGTAACCCCTTTCTGCTTGCCACTGATTTCACACCCACGGTCACCTTCGGCATCATTTCCGGTACGCATCGCTATCAGGGGCCGGCAGGCATCATCCTCGAATACACCGATTGCCTGCAGACCGAAGCTTCGATCAACCCCGGCAACTCCGGCGGGCCGCTTTTCAATCTGAATGGTGAAGTCATAGGCATCAACGGCCGAGGCTCTTTTGAAAAACGGGGCCGGGTGAACTCGGGGGCAGGTTACGCCATTTCCATCAATCAGATCAAGAACTTCATGGGCCACCTTCGTGCGGGGCTCAACGTCGATCATGCGACACTGGGTGCCATCGTGAAAACCGAAGATGATGGCCGCATGCGGGTGACGCGGGTGCTGGAAGCAACCGATGCCTTCCGCCGGGGACTGCGCGAAGGAGATGAATTCCTGTCGTTTGCCGGGCGCAGTATTGGCAGCGTGAATCAGTACAAGAACGTGCTTGGCATCTATCCCAAAGGCTGGCGATTACCGATGACCTTCCAGCACATGGAAACCGAGAACGACACCATCGGTGCTCGCCGCGAAACACTCGTACGTCTGGCGGGTGTGCAAGCCCGTGAAGTGAAGGAAGATGGCAAGAAGCGTGATCGCGAACAGCCCAACCGCCCACCTGCCACGCAAGCTCCCGCCAGCCATGCAGGGCGTAAGTTCTATCGCAAGAAAACCGGCTTCAGCAATTACTACTTCAATGAACAGGAACAAGCGAGGGTTTTAAAAGGCCTCGATACACTAGGCAACTTCACCAATCTAGCAGGCAACTGGAGCTTGGCTGGTGAAGTTGAACGCCCCATCAAGAATGCCTTTACCATCACGATGGATGACAAGCAAGTCAGCATTAAAATCGATAACAAGGAATCCATCATCGAACCACTCAAAGCTGGCGAGACCCCCGAAAACTTGTCTGCCCCTGCTGGTAGTGGCGGCCTGGCGATGGCACTCTATCACTGGAAGCGGTTCCTGATCCAGCGTGACAAGGGATTCGATGCCGCGTTCTTTTATGTCGGCACGGAACCGTTCTACCCCATGGGGCAGCCGAAAGAATCTATCCTGGCGGATGTGATACAAACCGAGTATGCCGCTACGACCTGCAAATGGTACTTCGATACGTCCAGTGGCAAACTCCTCGGCGGTGAGTGCTGGCTCATACCCGATACTGATCCGTGTGAACTGAGTTTCTTCGATTATAAAAAACAAGGCTCGGTACAGTTTCCCACGAAAATCCTGATTCGACATGCAGACCGCGACTTCGGATTCTATCGAATCGATACTTCCAAGCTCGCACCTGGAACTGCTCCTGCACCCGAGAAGCAACCAGAGGAGAAGAAGTGATCCTCATTCGCCTGCTATCACTGTTCTTGTTGACGATGTGCTTCGTGCCCGCACCTGTCCATGCTGATGTTTCCTTTGCCCAGGTGGTGAAGGAAACCAATCGAAAGATGGTCAAGGTCTACGGTGCCGGTGGCTTCCGGGGCGTGAATGCCTATTGCACTGGCGTACTCATCTCGCCTGATGGCTACATTCTCACCGTCTATTCTCCAACACTTGATACCACCAATCTGCGAGTGCATCTCTACGATGGCACCAGGCACAATGTTGAACTGGTAGCTGCTGAACCACAGCTGGATGTAGCCCTGCTGCGCATCAAGGAACGGGACCGCTTTACTGAACAACCGTTGCCCTACTTCGATCTGACCAAGCCCATCATCACTCCCAGCGTAGGAGATTGGGTGCTGGCATTTACCAATCAGTTCGAAGTGGCAGTGCGGGATGAGCCTGTTTCGGTACAGCGAGGTGTGCTGGCAGCCATCGTGCCTTTTGCAGGCCGTCGGGGAATCACCGAAGCCAATTACAAGGGCATGGCGTACATCGTAGATGCCATCACGAATAACCCAGGCGCCAACGGCGGGTTACTTACCACTCGCCGTGGAGAACCATTGGGCCTGATCGGCAAGGAATTGAAGAACACTCTCTCCGAAACGTGGGTGAACTATGCCATCCCGCTGCCCTCGCTCACTGACTTTGTCAGCAAGGCCATGAAAGGTCAGTACAAGCGCCAGGCTCGGGATGACGACAAGATCACTGAAGACAAGAAAGCGTTTCACGGCATCGTGCTCATTGCTGATGTGCTGGATCGCACCCCGCCGTATGTGGAAGACATCCTCCCTGGCTCCCCAGCCGCCCAGGCCGGGCTTCGGATCAATGATCTGGTGATATTTATCAGGCATCCACGTGCTGATGCACCGGAGGAACTGGACGAACGAGTGATCGCCAGTCACAAGACCTTCAAAGAAGTGATGGCTCCACTCGCCCCAGGCACACGCATCAGTGTCGTCGTTCGCCGAGATGGCCAACTGCTTACCATGGAGCTGGTGTTAGGCAAGCCGCTTCAACCCGTTACCCCACCTGCACCACGAAAGTAGCCATGAACCGCTATCTCTCCATTGATGTGCTGCGTGGCGTGATCATGATCATCATGGCTCTCGACCATGTGATCGGCGAGATGGGTGTGCATCCTTCACCAGAATGGTCCCTCAAGGGATTCATGGGCTTCAACGGATACACCAGCTTGCCGCAGCAGTTAAGTCGGCTTCTGACACACCTGTGTGCACCTGGTTTTCAGTTGCTGGCAGGTATAGGCCTGGCATTATCCGTCTCCAGATCAAAGTTGGCAGGCAAACCTGAGTGGAAGATCAGTGTCGATCTGCTTATTCGCGGGCTTGTCCTTCTGATTGCCGACTTCACCATCATGGTGCCCATTTTCGGAATCGGTTTCTTCTTCATGGTGCTGGCCTGTATTGGCTCATGCACGCTTTGTTTTGTTGTGCTTCGACACCTTCCTCGCGACCTGATACTGCTGGTGGGATTGTTGATTATCGGGTTGTCACCCCTGTATCGCCCGGAAGTCATGACGGACTTCTCCGCTGACAACTATGCCTGGAATGTGTGGTATGGCGTGGGCGGTAATTTCCTGGCCAAGAAGTATGCATGCCTCTATCCCATTCTTCCCTGGCTGGGCATTTTTGCCTGCGGCTGGTGGATCGGCCTGAAGCTCTCAGCAACTCCCAGGAACGAGAACGTAAATCGTTCCGCTCAATGGTTCTTCATTTCCGGCCTGATGGTTACCATCGCTGGCATTGCTTTTCGCTTAAGTGACTGGCGATACGCCGAGATCTACCTTCTGAAAGATGCCAGCATTCTAGATGCCCGCTTCTGGACGTTTACCAAATATCCACCATCACTGGTTTTCATCGCCCTTACCGTAGGCATCCTGCTGATGCTGCTTGGGCTTCTTCGATACCTGCTCGATAATGCACCGAAAGAACCGTTCTGGGCCCGCATTATTGGTGTGTACGGCCGAACGGCTCTCTTTTACTTCGTCGGCCATTTCTATCTGATCAAAGGCATTACCTGGTTGTTGCATTCCAACAATGTGCTTGCCAAGGGTGGGCATCTCACGTTTCCACAGGTCTATCTCTGCTGGGGCATTGTGCTACTCTTGATGTGGCCCGTTTGCTATGGCTACGATAAATTGCGGCAACGCTTTCGCCTGGTGCTACGCTACTTCTAATCACGGAACATTGACATGCTGGCATCGCTGCTACTACTCCTTGCCTTTCAACCGCCTGACGATCTCGATGCAGCCCTTGAAGCTGGCACCAAGGCTGCTTTGAACCGCATTGCACCGTGCGTGGTGCAGGTGCGCACTGTCGGCGGCGCAGAATTCGTTGGCAAGCGAGATGCCTCTGTTCAGCGTGGCACGGGCCCTACAACGGGCCTCATCGTCAGTGCCGATGGCTACATTCTCTCCAGCTCATTCAATTTTGCGAACAAGCCTGCAGCCATTACGGTGATGATACCTGGACGCAAGGAGCCACTCGCAGCCAAGGTCATCGCGGAAGATCAAACCCGCATGCTGACACTCCTGAAAGTGGATGCAACAGGGCTGCCCACTCCGGTAGCTGCACCACGCAACGAGATTCGCATTGGCCAATGGGCGATGGCAGTCGGTCGGACATGGAGCGATACGCAGAATATTACTCCCTCCGCCAGCATCGGCATCATCAGTGCCCTGGATCGCGTTTGGGGGAAGGCGCTTCAGACTGATGCCAAAGTATCCCCGGTGAACTATGGTGGCCCACTGGTGGATCTGGAAGGACGTGTTCTGGGTATTCTCGTCCCGCTCGCGCCTCGCGGGGAATCGGAAACGGCTGGTGTCGAGTGGTACGATTCCGGTATCGGCTTTGCCATCCCCATGGAAGATGTGCAACAGGCACTTCCCAAACTGAAGGAAGGCAAAACACTTCGCAAGGGACGCATTGGCGTGCTGATGAAGAACGAAGACCCGATGATGACAGAGAGCGAAATAACCAGTGTCACGCTTGATTCCCCAGCCAGCAAGCTTGGGTTGCAGCCAGGCGACAAGGTCATCAGTGTGGATGGCAAACCCATCAAGAACCAGGCGCAGTTCCTGCATGCCATGGGTCCCAAGTATGAAGGGGACATGGTCTCCATGAAAGTGAAACGAGGCGATCAGGAATTGTCTTTCGACAAAGTCCAGCTCACCGGCCAACCTGCCAGTCATACCCATGCCTTTCTGGGAATCCTGCCCGTCCGAGATGACAACGAGAACGGTGTCGCAGTGCGTTACGTCTTCCCCGATTCACCTGCTGCAGCGGCAGGTATCGTTGCAGGCGACCGCATCATGAAGTATGAATCAACACCCATCGCTGATCACAACATGCTGCGGATGATTCTCAATCGCCAGTTCCCGGGCACCCGCATCAAGCTCGATGTAAAACAAAAGGCTGGCACCAAGACACTCACACTGTCACTTGCCACGATGAGCGATGCGCTTCCTACTGGAGAACTTGCCCCCGGCACTGCCAGGAAAGCCCTTGCAGAACGAAGACCACTTCCAACACAATCGCCCGCCCCCGGCAAGGCACCCGAGAAACGACCACCCGGCAAGACTCCTGAAAAGACGCCTGCCAAGGAAGCCCCCGCTGCCAAACCCAAAACGGGTTACTACGAAGTGAACGACACCACCTCCGGCCGTACCACCTGGTACTACGTGCCAGAAGATTATGATCCCAACATCTCGTACGGCATCGTTCTCTGGCTGCACCCGCCAGGCGAACCGATGACGGAAGGCATTCTCTCAGTCTGGAAGCCTGTCTGCAACTCCCATCATCTCATCATGATGGGGCCTAAGGCTGAGAACAATCAGGGCTGGCTCACCAGCGAAGCGGATTCCATTCAACTGGAACTCCGTGCGATGCTCCGGCAGTACACCATAGATCGCAACCGGATTATTGCACATGGACTGCGCCAGGGTGCCCAGTTTGGTCTCTATCTTGGCTTCGATGCCCGTGATCTCATTCGTGGTGTTGCTGCCGTGGGTGGCAGTATGGCCCAGCCGCCGAAGGAAAATGTTCCCGATCAGCGATTGTCTTTCTTCCTCGTTGCGGGCGAACGCGATCCACAGATCGAAGTTATTCGCACCACGCCCGCCAAACTGAAAGAGAACCGCTTTCCGGTGATAACCCATGAGATTCCCGGACAGGGGAATGGCTATATCACAGAACTCGCGATCTTTGAACAACTGGTTCAGTGGATCGTAGGTCTGGATCGTTTGTAATAGCGAGTGAACACCTACCCCGAACGCCTGCGGGAGCGAGTTGGCTTTTTACTCGAGCTGGGCTTCTGCTTCAGCAGTTTACCCACAAGGAATACGACCTGGGCCACGGATGTCAGTGTAGCAGCTACATAAGTCATCGCTGCTGCTTCCAGCACCTTGCCAATGACCTTGTCCTCGTCTTCCCCTACCAACCCTGCCTGGATCAGGTTCTCCCGGCCACGCCGGGTGGCATCGAACTCCACGGGAAGGTTGATGAGCTGAAATACTACTGTCAGTGAAAATGCAGCGATGCCAGCAATGATCACCCATTTTCCCAGCGTACTCTCACTGGCAGCCAGCGCTATACCTGCAGCAATAATCATCATCCCGGCATTGCTACCAAATGAGGCAAGCGGGACTGTGAGATTGCGCAGTACCATCATCTTGTAACCGAGTCCATCCTGAATGGCGTGCCCAGCTTCATGGGCTGCCACGCCCAAGGCTGACAGAGAGGTGCCTGTGTAGATATCGCTAGAGAGGCGTAGAGTTTTATCTCGTGGATCGTAGTGATCGCTAAGGTTGCCTTCTGCTTCTTCGATACTGGCAATGACGCCTGCCTGCTTTAACACACGTTCTGCTGCCTGGGCACCTGTCAGACCAGAGCGGGACTGGACCTGGTGACCTTCTGCAATCGCCGTCTTCACACGCCAGGCTGCCCAGCTTGAAAGAAGTAATGCAGGAACCAGAAGTAACAAGTACTGCAAATCAGGCATGCGTCGTCTCCTAATTCATTGTCTCTGCTGCGCAGTTTAGCCAGTTTACGAAAAAGAGAACATCGCGAGTGAACAGACCTTGCAAGCAACCGCAACTTCGTTACAGACGTTCAAGTTTGCGTAGCTTCTCAGACGATAATTCAAGGGGATACTCTCGGGAGGGTGGGCGATGTCGTTTGTTCCTGAATCACTACAGCGCATCTTTCTCGCCAGCATTATCTCCAGTTTGCCAGTGACGGTATACGCCCAGCAGTTCACCCTCACTCCTCAACCTGATGCAACTAAACCTGTCATTGAACCTGTGCCCCAGTGGGGCAAGCGACTGGTTGAATCGATCAATCAGGTATGGACTGAAGGCAACCAGGCTCGACGCAACCAGAAGTTAAGCGAACTGGTGGAAGCAACACCAGGCCAGTTGGCATATCTGACTCGTGTCTTTCAGCAGAACGATTCGACCAAAACCGGACAAGCCATCTTTACATTGAAAGAATACTTCAGTGTTATCCGTCGAGTGCAATGGCAACCTTCCGACGTTGCGCAGATGCAACGCATAGTAGCCAGTTGGTCGGTGGTAGTGCCTCAGTTAGTCAAGAACATCAGTCTGCCTGAGATGTCGGCATATCAGCGCCGCATTCTCGAACAGGCCCTGGTTGATCTGGCACACATCACACGTGATCCACAACTGGGGACACCTCTGGCCAAGCAGATCTGGCAGAAGGAAACACCTGTGCTGACAGGGTTGTTAAAACACCCGAAAACCAGCGTAAAACTCACTGTGCTCGGAGTTCTGGAAGCGATAGGTCAGGACGCTCAACCTGCTGGCGAAGCTGTAGTGCAGTGCCTGAAAGATGCAGATCGTTTTGTTCGCATGTCATCGGTGAGAACCCTGCAAGCCATGGGACCGGATTCCAGGTCCCTCGACGTGATAGCCAGATTGAAGAATGACGAAGACTCGCAAGTACGTGAAACGGTCATGCTTGCCTTGCAATCGACCTCACCTGCAACCATTCAAGTGAAAACAGAAACCAAAGCTCAGCCCGGATCGCCGGTAGTCGCTCAAAACCAGTCGGTTGAAGCTGCACCAACCGATCGACCAAAACCCATTCTACCGAAGCTGACTGAAGCCAAAGCCATGCCAGCCAGCAAGCCGATTGAATCGCCTGCCATGGTTGGTAAACGAGATAATAGCACCACGAAGACGGCTGTTGCTCAGCCCGCGGTGTTGCCGAACAGCATTCCAGCAATTCCTGTAGAAGGCTCTCCAGTATCGTTGCCTGTGCTTCCAGCCCAACCTGCTGCCGGTGAAGCACCTGCATCGCAGGCGCTACCGCTCTTCGGACCACCAGTTTCCTCGACACCAGCACCAGTCGTCAAACCCAAGATGCCAGCGACCATACAGCCAGTGGCTGCTGCCAGCACCGTACCTCAGCGAGTAGAAGCCAAAACGAAACCGGTCAGTCTCTGGTTGCCACGCCTGCATCAGGGAACCGTTGAACAACAAGTGCAAGCTGTTCGTGAAATCGGCAAGCTAGGCACGCAGGCAGCCGATGCTGTCCCAAAACTGGCCGAAGTACTGACAAAAGGTGACATTGCCGTACGGCGAGAGGTCCCAGATGCGCTGGTGAAAATCGGCAGCCCAGCCAAGATGGCAACGGCAGTACTGGAACGATGCCTGCTCGATCCAGATACGGATCTCAAAGTCAATGCCGCTCGAGCACTCCTCGAACTGGCTGATAAGTGAGTATTCTTGGCACTGCCATGAGTACCTGATTCACACAACAGACACCAGGAAAGAACGACGATACCATGACCAATCTTACCTTCTCTCTCTGCATGATCGTGCTCCTGAGCCAGGCGTTGCCCATCCAGGCACAGTTCCTGAAGGCAAAGCCTATTGCCGTCGTCAATGGTCAGGCAATTCCCCGCGAAGAGTGGGAAGCAGCAGTCAAGAAACTGCCTCCGCCACCTGCCAATATCTCGCCGGAAGCCCGCAAGGGGGCTGCGATGCAGGTGCTGGCACTGATGATTGACGATGTGCTGCTGCGGCAGTTCCTGAACAAACAGGTTCCCGCTCCAGCTGCCAACGAGGTGCAGGCCCGCATGACGCAGCTAGAAACCGCTTTACGCAACAACAAGAAAACCCTGGCTGATTACTATCGCGAAACGGGCCTCGATGAAGCCAAGCTGCGGGCAGGCATCGCTGCTGAGACACAATGGCAGATCTACCTGGCACGCCGAATCGCCCAGGATGACTTGAAGAAATACTACAACGAGAACAAGGACATGTTTGACGGTGCAAAGATTCGCGTCGCTCACATCGTCTATACCATCCCTCCGGGTGATGCCAAAATCGAAGCAGCTGGCAAAGAGTACATGGAAAAAGTACGCCTCGAACTATTGAAGGGCGCAGACTTTGGCGGGCTCGCTAAACAGTATTCCCACGACAAGACCAGTGCTGAGCGTGGTGGTGATCTCGGCTGGTTCCCGCCTCGCAAGGCTGATCCTGATCAATTCATCCGCACGGCATCCAGCATGAAGAAGGGGGAAGTGAGTGGATTGGTGCGTACCGAATACGGCCTGCATATCATCCAGATTGCTGACTTCCAGCCCGGCAAAACCAGCAGGTTCGAAGAGGTACAGGAAGCAGTCAAGGAAGTGTATGCCGACGAGCTGAAGGTCAACATCATCCTGCAGCAACGGCGCGATGCGAAGATTGAAGTGAACGACTAGCTTCTAGTTGCTGGTTTCTGGTTGATAGATAGAAGCCAGCACCCAGCAACTCGTTACGGATAATCAAACCCGCCTGGATGCCAGGGGTGGCACTTGCAGAGACGCCAGAGGCCTTTGCCGGTGCCACACAATGGACCGTGCTTCTTGATCGACAGAATCATGTACTGGCTGCAACTCGGATAAAATCGACACTGCCCACCAAAGAACGGACTGAGCACGAGTTGATACGCCCGTACCAGCAGGATGAGACAAAACGCCAATGCGTTCCTGAGCAGTGACATACTTTCAGTATAGTTGTGCGGGTTCTAAGTTGCAGGTTGCTGGTTGTTTGTTCAGACCATGCAGCCGTAGAATGATACCGTGAATTCACATTTGCCATCTTCAACGATCAACCAGCAGCTTATACCAAACAATGCTCACCCGTCTCCATCTCAAGAACTTCATGTCGCACGTCGATACGACGCTGGACCTGGGGCCGGGATTGAATGTCATCACCGGCCCAAATAATTGTGGCAAGTCGGCTATCGTAGCAGCTATTCAACTTGTCTGTCGTAATCACCTGACAGGCGACGTTGTCGTTCGGCACGGCGCCAAGGAATGCACTGTCACCCTCTGGACCGATGATGGCCATGAAGTTACCTGGCGATGGAAGAAAGAGGGCGTCAGCTACACAATCGATGGCACCGAGTATACGCGTCTGAAACGCAAGGTGCCCGAAGTGCTACACTCTATTCTGAAACTTCCCGAGATCGAGGAAGGCAACGAAGCTTTTGATCTGCACTTCGGTTTGCAGAAAGAGCCAATCTTCCTGCTCGATGAAGCAGGCAGCAAGGCAGCCAAGTTCTTTGCCAGCTCCAGCGATGCTGCCAAACTGATGGAAATGCAGGCTGCTCACAAGTCGAGAACGCGAGAGCGCAAAGCTCACCTGAAATTACTTGAAGCACAGTCTGCCAACCTTCGGGAACAACTGGGCCGCCTGGAACCAATCATCGACTTGCGTAACGCTACTGATGCCGTCGTCGTCCAGTTCGATGAACTCCAGCAAAACATCCAATCAGCTGAACGACTGGCCGAGCATCGCCTGCAGATGCAGCACCAGCAAACCAGCATCATGACTGAACAGCAGATTCTCGCCAGGCTGAATGAATTGCCAGCGTGGCCTGAGTTTCACGATACCGAACCGCTCGAAGACTGGATCCTGGAATTCCAGACGACCGAGGAACAGTTCGATCTATATCAGAAGAGAACAACTGCATTACAACAGCTTACCCCGCCTCCCGAACTGGCTGATGTAAAAGCCTTGATGCAAAATATCGAAGCTCGCTGCCAGTACGACGCTCAACAACAGCGCTGGCAGTCTGAACTTCTGACACTGAAGGCACTGCAAGCTCTACCAGCTTT
>CAYPJB010000014.1:0-24270 GCA_964410845.1 uncultured Bacteroidales bacterium
CGATCGTTCGTTCAGCAGTCGCAGCGGGTTTATGCAGGCTGCGGCCCAGGCGATTCAAGTAGAGATGAAATGACGGGCGTGATTGAGGTATTTCCTTTGGCAACTTCCGATCCATCGGGTATGGTTAAATATCTCACCCGCCAGTTTCTGCCCGTACCCCCGCTTGTAACATGCCCCACAATCAAGGTTCTGCGCATTCCGCATCATTATCTCGTCGCGCCTTCCTGCAAGGGTCAGCAGGACTATTGGCTGCCTGTGCTGTGCCTCGGCTGAGTCGTGCAGCGGAACAGCAGCCCATCCGGGTAGCGGCAGTCATCACCGAGATGACCTATCGCAGCCATGCTCATGTGATTCTCGAGAACTTCCTGGAGCCTTACTACTTCAATGGGCAGGTGACCGAATCGGGTTGCCAGGTGGTCAGCATGTACTGTGATCAGTTTCCCGAGAAGGGGGACCTGGCTCGTGAGACGGCGAAGGCTTACGACATCAAGCTCTGTCCCACGATACGGGAAGCCCTGACGCTGGGTGGCAAGGACCTGGCCGTCGATGCAGTGTTGAGCATTGGCGAACATGGCAAGTACCCCGTCAATGCCAAGGGACAGCATGAGTATCCCCGCAAGCGGTTCTTTGATGAGATCGTGCAGGTCTTCCAAAAGACAGGCCGCGTGGTTCCTCTCTTCAACGATAAGCATCTCTCCTACCGCTGGGACTGGGCCAGGGAGATGTATGACACCGCCAAAGCACTGAAGATCCCCTTCATGGCGGGGAGTTCCGTGCCACTGGCGCAGCGGACGCCTGCGGTCGAAGTACCAGCGGGAGCCAGGATAGAAGAAGCCATCGCAACCCACGGTGGCGGGCTCGATTCGTACGACTTCCATGGACTGGAAGTACTGCAATCGATGGTGGAAGCTCGTGCCGGTGGCGAGACTGGTGTGGCCAGCGTGCAGTACCTCAAGCACGATGACCTCTGGCAGGCGGCAGCGGCGAAACAGTGGTCGCCTGAGTTGCTACTGGCTGGGCTGCAGGCAGATCGGGATTATCCTGAGCCGAAGCCGACAATGGAGACATTAAAGAAGTACGCTGAGTGGGGGTTGATGGTCCGTTACCGTGATGGCCTGCGTGGGCTGGTGGTGAAGACGCCAC
Organism: uncultured Bacteroidales bacterium; assembly: GCA_964410845.1. GTDB lineage: Bacteria > Planctomycetota > Planctomycetia > Gemmatales > HRBIN36 > JAEUIE01. Next base: position 1,144 of record CAYPJB010000014.1, read on the forward strand.
AGAGTGCCACTCACTGGCACTTTGCCTGCAAGCTTGCCGGGCAGGCAGAGCCCCTAGCTACCAGCTACTTCGTAGGGCCTTGGGATAATCGCTGCCTGTTCAAGGCACTGTCGCATGCGATCCAGGTTCATTTCAAAGCGAAGCAGGTGCCTTATCCGGTCGAACGCACGCTCCTTACCACCGGAATCGTTGCAGCTGGTGTTGAATCGCATTTTCAGGGTGATGTTGTTTATCCCACGCCTCATCTGAAGCTTCAATACCAGGCCAGAGACTTTCGTCCCTTGCGTGAGAACGGTGCATCGTGGAAGATAGTCAACCACAAGACTCCCGCCCCGCGTGGCATGGATCGATTAGGTAAACGGTCGAGAAAGTTCCCTGATTAGGAAGCATAGTGACCAGCACCACATCACAGCCTGCTCCCACCATGGTTCGCTACCAGGTGATGCTTTTCCTGCTGGCCCTGTCATTCCTCACCTATTTTGATCGCGTCTGCATTGTTCGTGTCCAGCAGGTGATGCAGAAGGAACTGACCATCACCGATCAGCAGATGGGCCTGGTGCTAGGCGCCTTCTGGCTCGCCTACTCACTGTTCGAAATTCCAGGCGGGTGGATGGGGGATCGTTGGGGGGCACGGGTGACGCTCACTCGTGTAGTATTCTTCTGGTCGCTGTTCACCGTACTCACCGGCTGCGCAACGGGTTTTCTGTCGCTGCTGATCATCCGCTTTCTGTTCGGTGTTGGTGAAGCAGGGGCATTCCCGAATATGGCGAGAGTGCAGGCCACCTGGCTGCCAACCGATGTGCGTGGCAAGGCAGGCGGCTGGCTCTGGCTGGCTGCACGATGGGGCGGGGCATTCAGCCCATTCCTGTTTGCTGCCCTCATCCGCTGGATTGATACCCCCAGTGTCCGTGGCTGGCTGAATCTCATCCCCGGTGTGGCAGACCTCGCTGGCTGGCGGATCGGCTTCTACTTCGCCGGCCTGGTGGGTTTCGTCTGGTGCCTTTGGTTCTACTGGTGGTATCGGGATGATCCCGTTTCGAAGGCAACTGTCAATCGCAGTGAACTGGAACTCATTCAACGAGGCAGGGGGACGATTCGATCACATCTTCCCTTCAGCAAACTGTGGCCCATGCTCGTCAAGAATCGCAGCCTGCTGGCACTCGTTGGCTTTTACATCTTTGGCAGTTTTGGATGGTCGTTCTTTGTCAGTTGGATGCCCCGCTATCTGAATGATGTGCATCGCTTTCCGTTTGATGCATCAGAAAGCATTTGGAAGCAGCCACTGCTCTATGGTGGCATCAGTTGCCTGCTGGGCGGTACCCTGAGCGACTGGCTGGTTCGTATGACAGGTTGGCGTTGGTTGGGTCGGGCACTGTTCCCATTCTGTGGGCTCACGATCGCAGCAGTGGCTATCTTCTGCGTTCGTTACGTTGATAACTACGATGATGCGGTGCTGCTGATGTGCATCTCCGGGGCAGCGTTCGATTTTGGCCAGGGAGCCACCTGGGCCAGTATCGTCGATATTGGCGGTGAATACGCTGGCACCGCAGCGGGGTTCATCAACATGCTTGGCAACCTGGGTAACGCTATTCAACCTGCGATTGGTTCGTGGATATTCAATAACTTCGGTTGGGACCCGCTCTTCATCGTGTATGCCGGGGCGTTCTGTCTGTCGGCATCGATGTGGTTCTTCATCAATCCGGCGCAGCGATTCCATGCTTCTTCTGAGGAATAATCTTCATGCTGATCTTTGACTGGCATCTCGATCTCGCCTGGAACGCCCTCGAATGGACCCGTGATTTGAAGCTGACCGTCAACGAAATCCGTCAGCGAGAAGTGGCAGCAGGTTACCAGGGGCCGGGGCGTGGTTGTAATACAGTGAGCCTGCCTGCACTCCAGCAGGGGTGTCTTGCAGTCGTCTCCGCAACCCTGCTCTCCCGGTACGACAAGAACGGCGTACAGCTCTCGTTCATCCCCAAGTCGGGGTATGAATCTGCTGAGGCTTCCTATGCGATGGCCATCGGGCAGCTTGCCTATTATCAAGCACTCGAACGGCATGGCGTGGTCCGTATCCTCCGTGACTGGCCGACCTTCGCAAGCCATATTGCAGAGTGGCAAAGGTATGTCTCTTCAGGACTGCAAGGGGCAGCTCCTCCAGTAGGGTTTGTCATCAGCATGGAAGGGGCTGACCCGATCCTGACACCGGCCGATGCCCCGTCCTGGTGGGCACAAGGGCTGCGTATCGTCAGCCTCTCTCACTACGGCACCAGCCGATATAGCCACGGCACCGGGACTCCCGGGCCGCTCCTGCCACCTGCTTTCGAGCTGCTGAAGCAGATGGAAGAACTGGGAATGATTCTCGATGTCACTCACCTGGCTGATGAAGCCATGGATCAGGTCTTCGATCACTTTAGCGGAACTATCCTCGCCAGCCATCACAACTGTCGCTCACTGGTGGATCGACAGCGACAACTGCGGGATACTGATATCAGGAAGATTGTGGAACGTGGTGGCGTCATCGGCAGCGCCTGTGACAACTGGATGCTCGATGCTGGATGTGGCCAGGGACCAGGCAACGTGCGACGTGTAGCTACGCTTTCGCATGTTGCAGATCACATCGATCATGTCTGTCAGATCGCAGGCAGTGCAAAGCATTCAGCCCTGGGAACCGATCTCGATGGCGGCTTCGGCACCGAGCAATCTCCCATCGATCTCGATACTATTGCCGATCTGCAGAAACTCCAGGATATCCTGTCGCAGCGAGGTTACTCGGCGCAGGATGTGGAGAACATCCTGCATCGCAACTGGTTTGATCTGATGCAGCGAGCGTGGAGCAATCCGAAGTAGTTAAACTATTTCCGCTCGGCAATCCAATCGCCGATCACCTTCAATGCTTCGACATTGAAGGTTTCTTCGATCTTGCCATACTCGGTGGGCGAACCGGTTTTGCACTTCTGAAAGAGATGGTTGAGCTGCGGAAAGGACCTGGTCGTCACCTGGGTATTCCCTGCCGATTCCAGTGCCTTGCGGATGGCTTCCAGGTTCTCTTTGTAGGGGACTTGCAGATCGAGCTCACCATTGATCGCCAGCACCGGGCACTTCACCTGCTTGAGAACCGTCGTCGGATCAAATGTCAGAAAGGTCTTGAACCAGGGCTTGCTGAACTCGCTGAGTGACGCATTGAGGGTTGTCATTCCGCCTGCCTTCTCGAGTTCTTTCATATGCTCAGGCGAAAGCTTGGCGACTTCCTCCCTGGCTAATGCCTGCAGCTTCTTGACCAGTTCCGGGCTTGCTGGCTCTGCCTTCACCAACGCAAACATCTTCCGCTGTAGCATTTCATTGACCTTGGTATCGTTCGCATTGCCACCCTCTGCTTCCGCGATCAATCGTGATTGAAGGTAGATAATCTCTTCGCCGTTCAGCCCGGTACCCGCCAGTAGCACGATGAAGGCCACATCGGTGCTCTTGCTGGCCACGATCGGAGCAATGATCCCTCCTTCGCTGTGCCCCATCAGCCCGATGCGTTTGCCTTCCACTTCTTTCCTGCGCTTCAGGAACTGTACGCCAGCCATGGCATCGTCGGCAAAGTCGAAACTAGTGGCTTCGGTGAATTTGCCTGTGGATTTGCCCACGCCACGATCGTCCACACGCAGCACGGCAATGCCTCGGCGAGTGAGATAATCAGCCAGCACGGCGAACGGCTTGTGACCAAGCAGGCTTTCATCACGGTCCTGTGGCCCCGAACCGGTAATGAGCAGTACTGCAGGAAAGGGGCCGTCGCCGGGTGGAATGGTGAAGGTGCCCGCCAGTTTCACCTTGGCTGCAGCGTTCTCGTAGCTCACCTCTTCTGCCTTGTATGGAAATGGTGGCTTGGGTTCCTGCGGACGCACCAGCTTGGTGACCGACTTCACTTTCTTCAATGTCAGTGGCAGTTTGTTCAATCCCTGCATCCAGTGCCCTTCGGCAGTATCAGCTGCAGCATTTAGAGTTCCCGTAAACGACGCAGCAGCTTTTGGTACTAGGATCTTCATTTCGCTCCTGGTAACAGTGGCTTTGGAAACTGGAATCTCAGCATTTCCCTGATCGATGCTGACCATGGTTCCAGCAATGTTGCCCTTGTCATCAGCTTTCAATGTGAACCCCAGCCGAAGCTGGATAGCTCCAACCTTGAGCGAGCCTTCCCATGCTCCAGCAATGTTGACAGTGGGCGGGGCATCCTGTGCGTGGAGAACGCAGGTAAGCAACACGTACAGCATGGATAGCATCAGACGCATGACGAAACTCCGCGTATTTCGATAATCATCTAAATAGATCTTCGTCGGCATTTGTCAAGTATTTACCAGACGTATGGCAATCAGCATAGAATGACTCTGTATTACGATGGGGAGAAATACGATGACGCTGCAATCCATTCTCGGTCTTATTGCAATGACACTGCTCAGTGTCTTGCTGCTGGCTTCTGTCATCAAAGGTGGAGGTGGTGGAGGCTGAGGCCCACGTGGCTGTGACTAAGCGGTCGCTTAGTTGAGGAACTGGAAATACCGATCAGGCTTATTTGGCTATCATCTCCCACCTGGCTTCGCGTACTTCGCCATTGACGATCCACCATGCTCGGAGATGCGGTTCCGCTTGCATCAGTGACACGATCACACACATGACATCATTGCTGTAATGGTCTGCCACGTCGTACTGGCTTGGTATCGGTTCGCTGGTGGGATGCGAATGGACGATGGCCAGCACGTCGCAGCCCAACTGTCTGCGTCGTTTCTCTGCCTGTAGCATGCTGCGTGCTTCGGTGAGAAACCGTGTCGGGCTCTGTAGTTCGTTGATGAGCGGAAGGTACTCGAAAACCAGACCGTCTTTGCCGATGAGCATGCCCACACTTTCGTAGGGTGACTCTCGTGTCGCGTGGTGTACCAGCTCTTCAAAGATCATCGCTGGAAGTTGCAAGGTCATCACCATAAGATACGCTGCGCCTCTTCATTTGTCGCTTCGCTCCTCTTGTTAGTAAAGGTTCCCACATGGCACGAGGCAAAGTCGTACTGGCATACTCTGGTGGTCTCGATACCTCGGTGATGGTGCCCTGGCTCCAGGAAAAGTACAACCTTGATGTCGTTACCTTCACCGTTGATCTCGGTCAGGGAGATGATCTCGAAGGCATCAAGAAGAAAGCACTCAAGACAGGTGCAGTCGCAGCGGAAGCCATGGATGCCCGCAATCTCTTCGTCGATTGCTTCGTCTGGCCGGCGCTCATGGCTGGTGCTCTCTACGAAGGCAAGTATCCACTCGCCACTGCTTTGGGGCGTCCACTCATTGCCAAGCTCATGGTCGATACTGCCAAGCAGCATGGGGCGGTGGCTGTCGCTCACGGCTGTACGGGTAAGGGTAACGATCAGGTTCGTTTTGACTGCACTTTCCAGACCCTGGCGCCTAACCTCAAGATCATCGCTCCCGTTCGTGAGTGGAAGATGACCCGCGACGAGGAGATCGAATACGCCAAAAAGCATAACATCCCTGTCTTTGCTACGGCTGAAAACCCCTACAGCGTCGATGAAAACATCTTCGGACGCAGTGTCGAAGCTGGCGTTCTGGAAGACCCCTACTTCGAACCACCCGAAGAAGCCTTCCAGTGGACGACTGACCCACGCAAGGCACCGGACGAACCCGAATATCTCGAGATCGACTTCGAAGCAGGCCGACCAACTGCCATCAACAACGTCAAGATGGATGCCGTTCCGCTGCTGGAGTTGTTGAACAAGACTGGTGGCAAACACGGCGTGGGCCGAATTGATCACGTCGAGAACCGCCTCATTGGCATCAAGTCACGTGAGATTTATGAAGCTCCTGCTGCGGTGATCCTGCACCTGGCCCACCGGGAGCTGGAAACGATCTGTCTGTCGAAGCCCAGCCAGCGCTTCAAGGCCATGGTGTCTCAGGAATATGCTGACCTCGTTTATAACGGCCTCTGGTTCAGTGCTCATCACCAGGACCTGGCTGCGTATGTGGCCAGCAGCCAGCGGTATGTTACAGGTCGTGTTCGGGTGAAGCTCTTCAAAGGCAATGCCAGCATCGCAGGCCGCAAGAGTGACTTTTCGCTCTACAGCAAGCATCTGGCCACCTACGAAAAGGGCGACCAATTCGACCACGAAGCCGCCAAGGGCTTTATCCGTCTGTGGGGCCTCAGCCAGCAAACCCAGGCCCAGCGACAACTCCTCACCGGCGACAAGGGATTCAACCTGCCTGGCGTGCTGACGCAGTAACAACAAGAATGGTTAAGCAGTAACTTCAGCCCGATTCGTGTAATCAGCGAATCGGGCTGATTTCACTTATGCCTCTTCAAACTTCAGCTCGTGGTCGCCCCACGATTCTGCTGCTTCAATTGGTTCCAGGTGAATGGTGACATCTCGTTGACAATCTTCAGCCAGCAGCGACTGCTCCAGTTTGTCTGCGATGCCATGTGCTTCATCTAGTGTCATTTGCCCGGGTACCAGCAGGTGAAATTCAATCAGCCGACGGGTGCCAGCGGTTCGGGTACGAAGTGCATGGAAAGTCATGCCAGGCTCCATCTTGTCGCGGAGGAACTGGCGGAGTTGTTCCAACTCCTCATTGGGCCAGGCCCGGTCCATCAACCCATCGAACGACCTTCGAAGTAAATAGAGGCCGGTCACGACGATGTACAGGCCCATGAAGATCGCAATAATCGGGTCAAGCCTGTACCAACCCGAGATGGCGACCAGGATGAGTCCACCGACCACTCCCAGTGATGTCCAGACATCAGTCATCAGGTGATGGCCATCCGCTTCCAGGATGATGGAGCGATGGGCACGCCCTTCCCTGAGCAGCAGCCAGGCTACGCCAAAGTTGATAGCTGAGGCAGCAAGACTGAACATCAGTCCCAGGTCGAGCTGTTGCAACTGCTTGGGAACTATCAGGTGATACGTTGCTTCCCAGAGAATAACACCCGCAGCAATGATGATGAGTGCACCTTCAATGCCGCTGGAGAAGTAGGCGATCTTCTCGTGCCCATAGGTGTGCTCGGCATCTGGTGGCCGTGCTCCGTACCAGAGTGCAAGGTAAGCCAGCACGCTGGCTACCACGTTGATCACGGATTCCAGGGCATCCGACAATAGACCTATCGACCCTGAAACAAAGTAGCCTGCAAACTTCAGTCCCATCGTGGTGACTGCAGCGATGATCGACAGGACGATGGGCCAGCGAGGCGGTTGCTTCCGAGGCTCGATCATCACTGGCTCCGGTTATTCTGTTGACCATTGCTTGCGGAACCACGTTCCCAATTGATCAAGCTGTACATAAAGCACGGGCACATAGAAGAGCGTAACGGCTGTAGACAGAATGATACCGCCTATGATGGCCCGTGCCAGTGGAGCACGAGTTTCTGCGCCTGCACCGAAACCATAGGCCATGGGAATTGCCCCTGCGATAGTGGCCAGTGATGTCATCAGAATTGGTCGAAGCCTCATCGGGCAGGCTTGCTGCATGGCTTCCGTGGCTGTCATGGTGAACTCTTTTCCCAGGTCAACCTCTTCCTGTTTCTGGGCTCCTGCATCCATTTCATGGCCACACACGCCTCCGGTGCGCACCTGGTTGGCGAAATCGACGAGTACGATCGAGTTCTTCTTCACAAGACCCGCCAGGAGCACCAGGCCGATCATACTCATCAGGTTCAGTGTATCACCACCCAGCCATAGTGTGCCCACGGCGCCAGTGACGCCGAAAGGAACCGCCATCAGCACGGTGAAAGGGTGAACGAAGGAGTTGAACTGCACACCAAGAATCATGTACGCCACGATGAACCCGAGGATAAGAGCCCACCAGAGGCTTTTCATCGTCTGCTGCATCACCTGGGCGTTGCCGAGCGGTACGATGAAGTAATTGGTGTTGAGTCCCAACTCGTCACGTACCTCGTCTGCGATCTGCTTGCAGGAGGCAATCGCTTCGCCTTGTGAAACGCCAGGCGACATATTGGCACTGAGTTCGATTTTGCGCCGTCGATTGTACCGGTTGATGACCGGTAGCGTGGATATCGTTCTGGTAGTGACAATATCATTGAGCGGTATGAGCTGGCCTGCTTCTGTCTTCACCTGAACATTGCTGAGCTGGTCGGGCGACGCTCGCTGGGTTTCCAGAAAGCGAACACGAACATCATAGCGATGATCCGCATCGGTAAAACGTCCCACACGCAAGCCACCGATGGCGGTATTGATCGTGAAGCCCAGCCGCTGCATCGGTATGCCTAATTGCTCGGCTTTCACCCTGTCTGGCAGGATGTGGAGTTCCGGCATGCCGGGCCGATAGTCGCTGTTCACGTCGTTGATTACAGTGCTATCGAGCATGCGTTCCCTGATGCGCTCAGCATAGAGTATCACCTTGTCCCAGTCTGGCCCCTGTACCGCAAAGTTAACCGGGTACCCGCGGCTGGCTGCGAATCCTTGCACCGAAAGATCCAGCACCACGGCTTTCATACCAGGTATGCTACTCAGTCGTTTTCGTACTTCGTTGATAGCCTGCGTTTGCGTAATGCTTCGCATCGGCTTGGGCATCAGTCGAATGAACAGCGTGCCTTCGCTGATCAACTGACCGGGGCGAATGGATACAGCTGCAAACATGGTTGCCAGCACTTCGCGGTCCTGATCGTCTCGCAAGCCGAGAATCGCTGCTTCTGCCTTTTGCAGCATTTCATCGACATAGTCAATACTGCTGCCTACCGGGCAGATCACCGTGCAAACAAATCGGGACTGATCTTCCGAGGGCACGAGTTCCATGCCGATAGGCTTCATCGTGAAGCGTTCCTTGCCAAGCCACGATACCAGCGGCGCAGGGACTGGTACATCGATGCCAAGAAGGAATAGCAGGGCTGAGCCTGCAATCAGCAGACTGAAGATCGTTACCAGCCACTTGAGTCGAAGCGACCAGCGAATCAGCCAGGAATAGATGCTAGTCAGCAGGTTCATGGTGAAATCGATCGGCCGCAGTATAAGCGGTTCCATGAGCACTCGATCCAGGAACCAGTACGTCAGTTTGAGCGGATAGAGCAGCATCTCGCCCATCGAACGCCTGGCTGACCTCGAAAGCATCGGCCGTGATCGTCCATGATGCCTGACATCCAGAAAGCGGGAGCAGAGCATGGGTGTGATGGTAAGTGATGTCACCAGTGACAGAAGCACTGCCACCGTCACCGTGATAGCAAACTGGTAGAAGAAGGCGCCAACAGCTCCTTCCAGAAACGCTACTGGTATGAAGATGGCAGCGATCGAGAACGTGGCCGCTGTGGCTGCAAAGGCAATCTCCCTGGCTCCAATCCAGGCTGCCTGGAAGCGATTGGCTCGTTCCACTGCACCGCTCGTTCCTTTTTTCTGCATCTCGCGCAAACGGTAGATGTTCTCCAGCACCAGGATAGCATCATCGACGACTACGCCTACTGACAGGGAGAGCCCGAGCAGCGTCATGAAGTTGACGGTGAAGCCGAGATACCGAATCACCATGAACGTGCCGATCAGCGAGATCGGTATCGATAGGCAGACGTTGATCGTCGTCCCCACGGAGCCGAGGAAGCAGTAAGTCACAACTGCAGTGAGGACGATGCCGAAGAGCAGCGTCTCTTTCACTTCCGCTATGTCATCCTTGATGAATAGGGAAAAGTCCGTCGAGATGCTCAGACTCAGGTCATCGGGCAGGCGGCGTTTCAGTTCTGGTATCTTGCGTTTTACCTCGTCGCAAACTTCAACCACATTCGCGCCCGTGGCTCGCAGCACCCCGATACCAACGCAAGGTTCGCGGTTAAACCGGGCCAGGCTGCGCCTGTCTTCCAGGCCATCTTCAATGATCGCCACATCGCTCAGCTTCACTACCTGCCCGTTGGACGTGCTGGCGATGGGGAGTTTGCTGAAATCCTTGGCTTCCCGGGCTTCGCTGAGCACTCGTACCTGCATCTCGCGAGATGTGCTTTCTACAGCCCCGGCAGGCTTCTCGACATGTTCCCGCCGCATGGCCTGCACCACGTCCACTGCATCGAGGTTGTAGGAGTGCAATTTCGGTGCATCAAGCCAGATGCGCATGCTGCGCCGACGCATCCCGCCGAAGAAAACACCACCACACCCTTTGATGCTCTCGATGTGCTGCTTGAGATCATCCTGCACCAGGCGATTGATCTCGGCTGAGGAACGCGGTCCATGTACCGTGAGCCAGATCACCGGAAAACGGTTGAAGTTGATCTTCGAAATAACGGGCGGATCAATATCACTGGGGAGGCGAAGCATCGCAGATTGCACGGCATTCTGCACATCCTTGAGGGCGACATCGACATCGCGCCCCAGACGGAAGTTCACCGTCACCATGCTCACGCCTTCGGACGAAGACGATTGCACAAAATCGACAGCTTCCACGTTGGAGACTGCATCTTCGATGCGATCCGTTACGTCCAGATCCATCGATTCCGGGCTGGCGCCTTCCCAGTAGGTGGTGACGTTGACGACAGGAAAATCGATTTCCGGGAACTGACTGATGCCGAGGCCCTGGTAGCCGAGCCAGCCAAAGACGACCAGCGCTGCTGAGAGCATCACAGCGAAAACGGGATTCCGGATGGAGAGATCAGACAGGGACATGCCCATCACGCAGAAGAACTACTGGCTGGAAATCTCCACCATCATCTGTCGAGCGACCTTGTAGGCATGTCGCAGGGTAATGACACGTGCCTCGATTTGTTCTGGCGTGTAGTACTTGCCATGTTCCGAATGTGGCAGGCCCGCCAGTTCGCTGGTCAGCGGAAGAAGTTGCATGAATTCACGGATACGCTGCTGCTGCTTGTCGACATCGTTCATGGTCTGGCTCTCCTGCTTGCCTATTATCGAAAGTAACGGAAGGCTCAGTGCGAGGAAAGGGAAAAGCACAAAATAAGCGAAGCCAGCACGATAGTACTGGCTTCGACATCATTCGATTATTCAGCCTGATGATTTAATTAATCATCGTCTTCATCGTCGAAGTCGTCATCTTCGTCGTCATCGTCATCATCATCATCGTCTTCTTCATCATCATCAACGTCGTCGAATTCTTCGTCATCGAATTCTTCTTCGTCCAGATCTTCGTCGTCGAAGTCTTCGTCGAGGTCGTCAAGATCATCGTCATCGAGATCATCGAAGTCGTCGTCTTCTTCATCCTCGTCGTCTTCTTCGTCTTCTTCCTCTTCTTCCTCTTCCTCGTCTTCGTCTTCATCCTTTTTGCGACGGCCGGCTCTGATGCCGGTAAGTCCTTCGTTCGGATCAAGCCATTCCGACGATGTGGCTGACACACCGAGCGAGCGACGAATCTGATCCAGAGCCAACGCCATAAGCATGGAAGAAACCCCTCTTGTGCAATACGACCAACATCCTGTGCAGGACGACACGGGACTAGAGTGCCTCATGTTCCTGCTGTGTGCCAGTCACATGGTTAGTAAACTCATCATGCTTGTCAAGCCAACGTTGTATATTTCCTAGGAAGCGTACAGTCTGCCTGATCAGGTAATTGAATCAGGTAGCGGCTCATCTATAATACGCCGGTTGTCAGAGCAGGTTTCCTGCTTGATTCTGTTCTGGCTGAATTCATGATTATTGAAGGAGTTTCGGATGGCTGAGACCGGCGTTCCCCCCACTTCCACTACTCAGCCCACGCGTACCTGGTCGATGCTTTTTCGGGTTTTTGAGCTGGCACGCGATCCGTACAAGATCATTATCGCCATTGGCGCTGTAATCGCGCTTTCCCTCGGTTGGATGGTCCTGGGTGCCATCTTCAGCCCCAGCCATCATCGGCACGGCGGTTGGCCCGCCAACGCTGATCGCGGCCCGAATCCCTTCGTCGTAGCTACTTCACCCAATCAAACCAGCAACCTGTTCAGCTGGTCGCTCTGGTTTGGCAATGCCGAACAAGACCCGCCTCTGCAAGTAGAACCCTTCCGCCAGTTCTACCAGCCTGTAGTCGACCTGGTTCACTACAGCCCCATTGGCACTGGCTGGCGTAACTGGTGGTATTCGATGCTGGGTGTAGTCTTCACTCTCATCGTGTGGGGCCTGGCTGCTGGAGCCATCACACGCATCGCTGCCTTGCAACTGGCACGCAACGAAAGGCTTGGCCTGGGTGACGCTCTAGGCTATGCTCGCCGCAAGCTGTTCGACTACATCATCGGGCCAGCTATTCCGTTGATTGTGTTTGCCATCCTGGCATTGCTTAATGCCTTGGGGACCATGCTCACCATCGTTCCTTACCTCGGATCGGTTGTGACAGCCATCCTGTTGCCATTGCCGATACTTTCGGCCCTGGTGATGACGGTGATGCTGATTGCCTTCGTTGGCTGGCCGCTTTTCTATGCCACCATCAGTGTGGAAGGCAGCGACAGTTTCGATGCCCTGAGCCGCACGCTGGCGTACATCACCCAGGGGGCATGGAGTTATGTCAAGTTCACAGTGTTAGCGTTTATCTTCAGCGTCGTCATCGTCTTTGTGGTCGTGTTGCTCGCATCAGGAAGCATGTACATCGTTCGCTGGAGCATGGGCCTGGCACCCGGCCTCAGCTGGCAGCACACCCATGATCCTGTGGGTTCCAGCTTTACCCTGGCTCCCCGTTCCTACCAGTGGCGTGAACTGCTCGTAGGAAAGGATCACCCGATGATTCGCATTCATGAAGCCATCAGCGCCCAGCTACTGAAGCCTGGCAAGTTCGAAGTATTTCAGAAGGGCCTCGCCGAAGGTAAGTTCGTCGAGTTGCTTGATGACGATACCAGGGCCCGCACCGGTTATGGTGAGAATCAGCCGCAGGGAGCTGAACTGGCTGATGCCATCAACTTCTACAAGACCATGACATTGGGACAACTTCGCGATCCACAGTCGAAGTTTGATTTCATATGGGCGAACATGAACATTGGCCAAAAGCTAGCTGCCTATATCACCGGCTTCTGGACGCATGGCCTGTTCCTTGTACTCGTCGGTTTCGCATACTGCCTGTTCTGGTGCAGTGGCACAATCATCTACTTCCTGCTTCGCAAGCAGATCGATGAGACGGAGTACGATGATGTCTTCATCGAAGACGAACGGGATTTCATGCCGCCTCCATTGGCTGCTAATGTGGCCCCGGTGCCAGCGGTTCCTGTAGCCCCGGTTGCTCCGCCACCACCACTGCCAGCAGTTCCAGCGCCTTCAGCAGCACCGGTGACGCCACCAGCACCACCAACGCCACCGGCGAATACACCGCCCACAAACTAACTAGCTTGTAGGAGGGGGCATGATGAGTAGATCATGCCTTCTGCCACTTCAGACATACGTGGAGTTCAGCCATGTCACGGATGCTGGCGCTCTTTACCGGACCATGGACAGACCTGCCGCTGGAAGCAGTCGCAGCCAAGGCCAGCGAGTGGGGCTACAACGCACTCGATCTTGCCTGCTGGGGTGAACACTTCGCCGTCCAGCGAGCTTTGGCCGAACCGGCTTACTGTCGGTCGATCCTGCAACTGCTCGAACAGCATGAACTCACACTGGTTTCGCTCAGCAACCACGTGGTCGGGCAGGCCGTCGCTGATCGGCTGGATCATCGACATCAGGAAAGCCTTCCTGAATGGGTCTGGGGCGATGGTTCCCCGGAAGGCGTGGCTGGCCGGGCATCGCAAGAGATGATCGACACTGCCAGGGCCGCCCAGCAGCTTGGCATCAGCCTTGTGATCGGTGCCACCGGTTCGCCGTTTATCGCGATGCACTTCGGTGTACCCCATGCCAGCGCTGCCATCATCGAAGATGGCTGGAAGCACTTTGCCAGTCGCTGGAAACCCATTCTGGATGCTTATGCACAGCTGGGCTGCAGGTTCTCCTGCGAAATCGGTCCCGCTCAAACAGTCTTTGACTTACACAGTGCTACTGCCACCGCACAGGCTCTGGAAGGCCATCAGGCATGGAGCCTGGCGCTCAATCCTGCCACGTTGCACTGGCAGGGGATTGATCCTGTGGAGTTCCTCAGAGCACATGGCGACAGCATTGCTCATGTTTATATTCAAGATGCAGCCGTCACACTGAATGGCAGGGCTGGGCTGCTCGGATCGCTGTTGCCGATGGGGCACCCCAGTCGGGGGTGGAATACCCGGGCACCGGGGTTGGGCAACGTGGATTGGCCGGCACTGATTCGTGGATTGCACCAGACTCGCTATTCCGGACCGCTGACGGTCGCCTTCCAGGATGCAGATGTCGACCGCGACTACGGTGCTGCTGAGGCGGTACAGCTGCTGCGTCGGCTGGAGTTTACACCAGTTCACCGTGAAGTCGGGTTATTCGGGTAGCCCCGGTGTCGGCGAAGAACGATATCCTTCAACTGCTGATGACACATCGGTGAAGTGGCACGTAAGCTAATAGCAGTACTTTGGTTAACATTATGCCCCGCACTGCTACGATTGACCGCAAAACCAGCGAGACAGCCATCACGGTGGCCATCAACCTCGACGGCACTGGCCAGGCTGATATCCAGACCGGTGTTGGCTTCTTCGATCACATGCTTACCGCACTGGCCAGGCATTCGCTGATGGACATGAAAGTGCATGCCAAAGGCGATCTGCACATCGATCCGCATCATACCGTTGAAGATGTGGGCATTACCCTCGGCAAGGCCGTGTTGCAGGCACTAGGAGACAAGGCAGGCATCCGCCGGTTCGGCCACTGCATTCTCCCGATGGACGAAACACTGGCGACGGTTGCCATCGATTTCGGCGGGCGGGCTTATCTCGTCTGGCATGCCGACATACCACGAACCAGGTTGGGCGACTTTGACACGGAACTGGCAGAAGACTTCTGGCAGGGGTTTGCCAGCCAGGCCCAGTGCAATCTGCATGTGAACTTGCACTATGGCCGCAATGTGCATCACCTGATCGAAGCCATCTTCAAAGCTGCAGCCAAAGCCATCCGCCAGGCAGTGGAGCTCGATCCGCGTGCAACTGGAAGCATCCCTTCAACGAAGGGTACGTTGAGTGCATGATGCAGGGAGAAGGGTTAAGTTCTGTGATGTGAGCTGTGGCAGGGGTAATCGGCTGATTCCCCTGTCAGGTGGCGTTGAATCACGTAAATGACAAAGGAAAACGATGGCACTAGGCGATTTAGTACTTGGCATCACCGGAGCCAGCGGCGCACCATACGCTCTCAGGCTTCTTGAAGTGCTGGTACAGACAGGTCGCACGGTGCATGTGACGATGAGCCCCGCTGCGGTGCAGGTCTTTCACGCTGAACTGGGTGTGAGCATTGATCTGAAAGCCACCTCGCTGGTTTCACTTCTGCCTGAACGGTTGCAGGAAGCTGGCAGCAGACAACTCCGCTATCACCACTTCATGAATTTCAGTGCAGGCATCGCCAGTGGATCCTTCCGGACCGGCGGCATGGTGATCTGCCCATGCAGTATGGGAACCGTAGCAGCTATCGCTCACGGTACCTCGCAGAATCTCATTCACCGGGCAGCCGATGTCCATTTGAAGGAACGCCGCAAACTGATCCTGGTGCCACGAGAGACGCCACTGGGTATTGTGCAACTGCGAAACCTGACCACCTGTGCCGAGGCAGGTGCGGTAGTGCTCCCCGCCATGCCCGCGTATTACACACAGCCCCAGAGCATTCAGGATATGGTAGACTTCGTCGTCGCCCGCATTGCAGATCAACTCGGCATCGAGCATACGCTTGGCAAACGCTGGGGCACCGAAACTGGTAACGCAGGATAGCATGACCAATCAAGTAGAAACCATCATCCTCGGCTCGCAAGGTCAGCTCGGTCGTGAACTGGCCTCACTGCTTGCCAGCGAGAAGCTTCTCGCTGCTACACGAGCCGATATCGACTTATCAGATCCTGGCTCCATCCAGAGATTCTTCAACCTGCATCAACCCAAACTGGTCATCAACTGTGCTGCCTATAACAAGGTCGATGATGCGGAGAAAACCCCAGATCCTGCATTCGCCGTCAATGCTTACGGTGTTCGTGAAGTAGCCAGGGCCTGCGAAGCCATCGGGGCCACGTTGGTACACTTCAGCACCGATTATGTCTTCGGTCTCGAAGGTTTCCGCCCCGAAGCCTACCGGGAGAGCGATGCCCCCGGTCCGCTTTCCACCTACGGGATCAGCAAGCTCACCGGTGAATACTTTGTCAGGGCCTACTGCTCGCGTCACTTCGTCATCCGCACCTGTGGCCTGTATGGCAAGCATGGCGTCGGCGGGAAGGGCGGCAACTTCGTCGAAACTATGATCAAGCTCGCTGCCACTGGCAAAACCATCCGTGTGGTGGAGGATCAGATCCTCACACCCAGTTCCGCCAGCGATGTCGCCAAAGGGGCGCTGAAGCTGATCGACGAGTGCGCCTTTGGCCTCTATCACCTGACGAATGTCGGCCAATGCTCCTGGCACGAGTTCGCTTCGACGATTTTCGAGCTGAAACGACTGCCAGCCGACCTGCAGCCCACCACGACGAAAGAATACAACAGCCCCGCTCTCCGCCCAGGGTTCAGCGTGCTGCAGACAGAGCATGCGAACGCCCCCAGGCTGCGACACTGGAAAGAAGCACTGGCGGACTATCTGGGTGTTGCCAGCAGGTAGGAACCAGTAGGAACCGAATCAGCGGCACGGTTGGAGAGCCGCCACAACTGCTTCAACAGCGTTTTCCATTTGCTGAAATACTCCCAGCAACTTCTCCCGAATCGGCTGTGCCTTGGCGTACAACTGCTGCTGATATGCCACATACTCTTCACGCCCTGCGGCCGTCTCGATGGCAATAGGCGTGAACCCGAGATCTGCCAGATCATACGGGCTGGCTCGCATATCGATCTCTCTGGCTTGTACTGCCAGTTCAAACGCATCAGCCAGCAGTGAACTGCTGACAAAAGGCATCAGTTGAAATGCCCACTTGTAGAGATCCATGTTCGCGTGAATGCAACCGGGTTGTTCGAAGTCGATCATGCTGAAGCGGTCGAGCGAGAAGCGATTGCGTGGCTTGGCTGCCGGGGTGAAGAATCGGTAGGCATCAAAGTGAGTGCAGCAGAGTGATTGGCTTTCGACAAATGTGGCCAGGGCTTCCTGAGATACTCGCAGCGGATGCTGGTGCCGTACCTCGGCGGAACGATAGACCATCGCCCATTCGTGCAGACCATAGCAATGGTACAGCGGTTGGCGTTCCAGTGTGCTCTGCAAGAACCGCACCGTCCAGCGCAGCATCGGCAGCCTGCGTACTTGATAGGTGCCGGGATCCAATCTCGCCCCATCAGCACCATAGTGATAACGATCTGCCCACTCGAGTTCTTCGACACTGGCATCGCAGAGCATTACCCCCAACCCGGGCGAATACCGTTCCAGGTGGGCAGGGCGGAAGACATAGTATTCGAACAGGAAATCGTACACCGGGTGCTTCTCGCCACGCAGGCTCCGTGCCACCCGGTCCTTCGTCCAGGGTTGTACTCGTGCCTGGTGCGCTGCCCGCTCTGCCTGCCAGACTTCTCGCGACTTCCTGATCTCTGGCACGATACTGTTTCCCTCCCTCTCTTCATCAGCTATGCTAGCTTAGAGTATTCGGAGAAGATGGAATATGGCCAGCGTACTGGTGGCAACTGCCTGTCCCCACTGCCGCAAGTCGATCAAGGTGCCCCAGGAATACATGGGCCGCCAGGTTCGCTGCAAAAGCTGTACGAAAGTCTTCCGGGTACAGCATGACACACCGAAAACCAGCCCGTCTGCAGATGAGAAGAAGCTCGCTCCAGCAGTAGAGAAGAAAAGCTCAGTCGCCACGGAGCCTGCATCCTACGTCCAGCGCATGGCCCGTCAGCAGCGCAGCAGTTCCTGGATTTTTCTCGTCATTGTGTTGATTGCCATCGGAGCCATCAGTGCCGGGCTAGTCGTCTTTAAAGATCAACTCTTTGCCATCGCCGACAAAGCCGCCCAGAAGCAGCTCAAAGCTACTCAGCCTGCACCGGTGGGCAATCTGATCAACAAGGACGAAGTTATCGATAAGCTGGGTGGCGACCTCACCAGCATGCCTGAGCAGGATAAACGGGACAAACGCAAGCTTGCCCGCATCCCTTCACCATATCCCGGCCGGGCACTGCTCGTCGGCATCCGTGATTACCTCTACCTCAATCCGCTCAACCCCGGCTACCGGCTGGAACGTTCCTTCCTGGGCGATGCACTCGGTCTGCAAAGCCTACGCCGCAACCTGATCACCGAGCTTTCCTTCCCTCGCGATCAAGTGGTTCTGCTGAGCGATGTTGATGACCAGAAACCGACAGTACCTACCAAAGCTACCATCGAATCCAGTGTGGAAGAGTTCCTCAGCTCGAGCAGAACAGGGGACCGCATCGTTCTGGCATTCGCCATTCATGCCGTACACCTCGCAGGCAAGTCCTACCTCATTCCCATCGATGGCGAAATCCCGCCCGAAGGTGCCAAGGCTGACGCTGAACGTGATGCCAGGCTGGCAAGCAAGCTCATTCCGCTCAGCTGGCTTTATGACAAGCTTAAAGCCTGCCCGGCCAAACAGAAGTTGCTGATTCTCGACATTGCCCAGAGCGACCCTGAAGCAGGCATCACCCGACTGTCTCCCGGTCCGCTGACTGAAGCCATGTTCACGGAACTCCAGCAACTCCCCGAAGGCGTTCAACTCTGGCTTCCTTGCCAGGCGAAGCAGAACTCCATCGGCCTGAGCAATACCGGCCAGGCTGGAACCACATTCATGGACACCATCAATCAGTTTGCGACACTCAGTGTCGATTCCAACTGGAAACGCATCGAGAAAGACCCAGGCCTGAAAACTGGAGTTCTCCCGCTCGCCTTGCTCGCTCCGCATGTGGAGAAAGAAATCACCAGGTATCTGCAGGATAAAGGCTACGAACAGAAACCGCTACTCCTTGGCAAAGCCCCCGCCGTCGCTGAAGCTGAAGCTACTACTCCTCCACCGGTGACCCTCAAAGCCGCGAAGTCTGCTGATTCGACTGTTCCCGGCAAAGAAATCGTTCTCATTCTGAAAGAACTCGCTCTCAACAATGATGCTGCTCGTCGGCTCAGTGTCAGCAGCTTCCCGCCCCTTTCTCTGAAGACTTTCGAAAAGTACCAGCCCGACTATGCCAGTGAATCCGAACTCGAAGGCAAGCTCAGTGAATTTCCGCTTCGGGCCATGACGATGAAAGCCACCAAGGTTCTCGATCGCTCACTCAAGACTTTCCGCATGCGCTTTCCCGAAGAAAGCGACGAAGCTAACTTCAAGAAGAAGATTGAACAGGAACAGGAGACCCCAGCCTACGTCACTGCTGAGCTGGGCGATCTGCTGGATGAGATGAAGAAACTGGAAGAGCAACGGGACCAGGAAAAGTCCCCTCGTTGGCTGGCCCATTTCGACTATACCCAGGCCCGCGTGCTCGCTCAGTTAGCCCATGTCCAGGAATACAGCTTCGTGCTGGGGAACAAGCTCCGCAAGGATACCCCCAAGATCAAAGACGCCAGGAACCATAACGGTTGGATCATCGTTCCGCAGAAGAAACTCGAACAAAAAGAAACCCGAGGCTTCGAAAGTGAACGTCAGAAGCTACTCAACAAGATCATCAAAGAGCACCCAGGTACCCCGTGGGAAATCCTGGCACGACGAGAACAGGCAACCATTCTGGGGCTGACGCTGCAGGAAACCTTCCTCGAGGAAGGGAAATCGCTGACGAAGTAAGCCCCGCTTGGGTTTCTGGGTTTGCGTGGATGCCCATGAACCATGCCACGATGCCGTAACTCTAAAGTCGTCCCCTAGCTTCCCCCCATCCTTTCCCCTAAGCTAGCGGGACGAAAGGCAACCAACGCATGCTGTTACGCACCTATTTGCTAGGCAAAATTCATAACATCCGCCTGACGGACAAGAACGTCAACTACGTCGGCTCCATCACGCTGGGCCCCGAATTCCTCGAAGCATCCGGCATTCAAGTCAACGAAGCAGTGCAGATCGTCAACGTGGAAAACGGCGAACGCTTCATCACCTACGTTCTCCCCGGCGGCAAACCCGGTGAATGCACCCTGAACGGCGGAGCTGCCCGCTTGGCCGAGATAGGCGACAAGCTCATCGTCATGTCCTTCGCCCAAAGCGATAAGCCCATCGAGCCCAAAGTGGCCATGGTCAGCGAACAAAACAAGCTGCTGAGTGTCACCACTACAGCCCATACGAAGAAGTGATATACTGTTGGAACAGAACCGCGGGAAATCAGTTCCGAAAAACTGAGCCGGAGGCCGCAAGCCCCCGGTACACGGAGAGGTGGCAGAGCGGTTGAATGCGTCGGTCTCGAAAACCGATATGCCCGCAAGGGCATCAAGGGTTCGAATCCCTTCCTCTCCGCTAACATATCTTGTCGAATGGCGTAACTGACTTACCCATTAGCAGTTACGTCAACAATCTCACCTTCAAAAACACTCGCTGGTGCACATTTGGTGCACACAATGTGCACAGGAGCGTTGTGCATGCCAGCGAAACGGCGTAAGCCGGCCCGGTTACGTATCGGGCGTGTTTCGATCTATTTCCACCATAACGCATGGTGGCTCTACTATCGCAGCGGTGGTAAGGTCTGCCGGATTAAATCAGGCAGCTGTCAACTCACTGCAGAACAGCAAGCTGGGCAGATCAACAGTCTGCTCAGTCTTGGTCAACTGTCGATGCCTTTGAATGGCACAGTCGATGTTGATGTTTTGAAACAACAGTTTCTCGATCATCATGAGCACGTACGCAAGTCGTCAATGAACACAGTTCGGCGCTACCGGGCTGCGATTGAACACGTGGTGACTTTTGTCAAATCACTAGGCCGCAAAGTGTCGCTTCACCTCATTTCGGTGGATGCCTTCGTTTGCTATTTGCGGCAATTGGAAGTGGCCCCTAATGGTCACCCGAACAGCCCCAAACGTCGGTTGCGTGACGCAGGCATCCGCTACATCCTTGAGGTGTGTCGCAGTCTGCTGAGCTTTGCCGTCCAGCACCGGCTGCTGCCACCGTATGCAACCAACCCATTTGTAAGCTTGCCTTGGGATCGACTCCGAGTTGAAGACCGCAAGCAGATCTTCGTCTTCGATGAGTCTTCAGAGATAGCGTTTTGGAACGCAGCTGATGCATGGTCATTTCCCATACACTTGGTACTCGCCAAAACAGGTATGCGTATTGGCGAACTGGTTCACCTTCTGATCGAGGACCTCGATCTGGACGCGGGCTGGTTGACAGTACGCAATAAGCTTTCCTTGGGATGGCGAGTCAAAACGGGCAACAATCGCAGGATACCGCTGTTGCCTGAAGTAGTAGTAGCCCTGAGATCAGTGATCGGATCTCGGAAGGTTGGTCCGGTATTTTTGCGAATGAAATACCGTAGCCGAGCATCCCCCATTCTAGTTGGCACACTGGCTGAACTGGAAGCTGTTTACCATGAACGCGTGAAGCAGGCTCAAGCTCCAATGACGCGTCAATTGGAACTTCAGATAGCCCAGCAGGTCTGGCGCGATGCTGGCGTGGTGAAAGCCGACCAGGTCCGCACTTCCTTTATCAGAACAATGCGTCAGTTGAGTCGTCATGACGCTACCTGTCCCAAGTCGTGGCGACACACCTTTGCGACGTTGTTGCAAGATGCCAACGTCGACCCACTCATCCGTCAACTCACTCTCGGTCATCGCCCCAGCCTGCAATCCGGCCTGGGCATGACCTCTGTCTACACTCATACCCGTCCCGAAACACAACGCTCCCAGATTGAAGCTGCCCTTCGTCAATGGCCAGCTTCGTTATCGGCAGCGATGAGAAAGCTGGAGGCATAAGCCATGACTCGGAATAGCCACATCAACCATAATGCGACTGGCACCGTGAACAAGGTTTTGATCATCACGCGAATCAGCACTGATCATCAAGACGAACGAAGTCTCGACGACCAGTATGCGTTTTGTCAAACTTGGGCCAAACAGCATCTGGATGGCCCTTGTGAGTTCATCCACGAGAGTTCTCGTGGCAGTGGTGAAAATCTGGAACGGCCCGAACTGCAGAAGTTCGAAGCAATGATCACCGGTGGGGAGATAACGCATATCATCTGTGAGGAATCTTCCAGGCTCTGCCGGCGCTATTACACAATTGGCTTTTGTGAACTTTGTGAAGATCATGGAGTTCGCTTTATTGCCATTAACGACAATCTCGACACGGCAAAGGATTGGCGTGTCATGGGGATGTTCTCTTCCGTCAAGCATGAACTGGCCAACAAGGATACCTCCAATCGGATTCGTCGCAGTCTGCGAAACCGATTTATCCACGGCGGCGTCGTTCAGTACGAGAACTTCGGGTATATCAAACCGCCTGGCGTTAAGCATGATAGTGAGCTCAGGAAGAATCCTGAATTGATTCCAATCGTCGAAGCTATCTATCAACAGATTGAAGACGGAGCCAGTTACTGCGAAGTGGCAGAAAAGTTGAATAAGGAGGGAGTGCCGGTACCTCGGCATGCCCGAAAGAATAGCTGGGACAACATCAAAGTTCGCCGCATAGTGACCAATCCCATTTACAAGGGGGTACGCGAGCGGAATCGCAAGCGTGCCAAACGTGTCAACAAGACAGGTCGGCATAGGTCGGTGAATGCTCCTATTGAAGAACTGCTTACCCGAGAATGCCCTCACTTGCGCATGATCGAGCCAGAGCGGTTTGATCGGATTAATGCGATGCTGAAGTTGAAAAATGATAAGTATCGACGCGGAAGGCTTGCATCGAAAGATTGTCGAAAGGGGGTGCCCAGGAAAAGAACCACTTGGCCAGGTCAGCACGCCAGGTGCGGCATCTGCCAGTCATTGTTCTACTGGGGGGGGCCATGGTCAAAAGTGCCGCATGATGTGCTCATCACGTCGAAGTTATCAATGCTGGAACAGCGCTACTTGTGATGGACACCAGCTGGCTAAACGACTAACTTCGCAAGCCCTGGAGTTCATCGAAAAGTTACCAGATTATCCCATGGCTTTCCGTGATCAGGTTCAGGAGGAGGTGAACAGTCGTAAGCTGCAGTCTCAATCAACGAGACAGATGCTGTTACAGGAAATCGCCACCCTTCACCAGAAGGTTGATAACGTCACGGATGCGATCGCTGAGAGCGGTAGTAGTCCATCG
>CAYPJB010000015.1:0-23936 GCA_964410845.1 uncultured Bacteroidales bacterium
ATCCGTTTCCTTGTGACGAATATGGGCAACATTGCGTATCGTAGTGGGTCCTGTTGCAAAGAGCGCTACCACAGCAAGGGTCATTACCGTGTCGCTGATCGCATTCATATCGATGTCGATGCCACGCAGTTTACCACCGACAATGGTGTTTTCCTGGATGAGTTGGCACCCCATCCGTACCAGTGCATCTCGAAATCCAACATCACCCTGCAGCGACTGCTTCAGACCCGGTACGGTTATTTTCCCACCGGTGATGGCTGCAGCCGCCCAGAAATAGCTGGCGCTGGAGGCGTCCGGTTCGATGGCATACTGCTGTGGGTGATATGCTTGTGGTGCAATTCGATAAACATTCGCTTGTGGGCGTTCGACGGTGACGCCCCATTGCGCCATCATGGCCAGAGTCATCGCAATATAAGGTTCAGAGACTAGCGGCCCTTCCACTGTTATCGTTAATGGTTGCCTGGCGTAGGGTGCAACCATCAATAAAGCACTCAGGAACTGGCTGCTGACATCGCTGCGAATCCGTACTTCGCCACCAGGCAGGCCCTCTGATTGCAGCAGTACCGGCGGGCAGCCATTGTTTTGTTCGCTTCGAGCAGCGACATGAAGCTGCTGGAGAGCATGCAACAGATCAGCAATGGGTCGTTGCCGCATACGGGGTACGCCATCCAACCGATAGTTGCCAGTGCTGGCGCAGAGCATGGCTGTCAGAAAGCGTATAGTGGTACCGCTATTACCACAGAAGAAATCGGCGTGATTCTTCCACTGTTTGATGGGGGTGCAGGGGATGAATATGGTCGAGAGTTTCCAATCCACCTCAACTGCAATTCCCAGACGCTGCAAGCTGTCAATCATCACTTCTGTATCATCGGAACGAAGTGCATGCGTGAGAGTCGAACCTTGATGAGCATCACTGGATTGTGCCAATGCTGCCAGAATTAAGGCGCGATTGGTAATGCTTTTAGACCCTGGCACTGCTACTGTGCAAACAGGGGGTTGTAGTAGCGGTTCGACGGAATAGACATCGTGAGTGGAAGACATGCAATTCATCTTCAGAAAAATGCCCAAAGAAACCAGTGACAACGCCTTCCGCGATCATTTAGAATAGCACGATGCGGTTACGTCTCTTAGTTCTGATACTGGCACTGTTCGTGCGCTCGTCTGCTGCGCTGGCTCAGACCACGCAGGGTGATGACCAAAACAACACTCGACGACGAACGGACGATCCCTCTGTACCACTCGACAAGTTGCCTACTCCGAATCAGGGAATGATCGTTGTCACGCCTGACCTGCGTAAAGCTCTGGATTCACTGGGGGCAGGGAGTGTGGTGCTGTCTGCTGAGCGTTATCAGGAGTTGATGAAAGCTCAGGAGAAGAACAAGTCAGAGAAGGTCGTGCCGGAGATTCTGTTTGCTCGTTGTCTGCTCACTGGAGAGGTCAAGCTGCAAGCCGGTCGGGAGGTTGCGGAACTGACCATGGAACTGGAGTTTCGTACTGAAACTCCACAAACCACCGTTCCCATTCCCTGCAAGGGCTTGCGGATGATATCTGCGAGCATCAACGGTCAGCCCCCTGTCTGGGGCCCAGATCCGGAGCGATGGACACTACTTCTCAAGGAACCACAGCTTTATCGTCTGAAAATCATTGGTCTTGTACCGATCACTCGCACGGGGGCAGAAAAGAAACTGCAACTCGACAGATTGCCTGCATCTGCCATTACCAGCCTCGAACTGAAAATACCAGGCACTGTGAACAATGCTCTCATCGTGGGTTATGGGAGTATTCCTGTACAAGCACCTGTTGGTGGCGCCACCACACTTTCCGCACCAGCACTGGGAGTGCTCTCGTCACTTGAATTGACCTGGCAGACGAACGAATCCACTTTGCCAGCGATGCCACCCACCGTGGAAGGTGACATTCGCGTTGTACTGAGCGATACCAAGGCCAACACCGAAGCTCGCCTTAAACCCGTTCCCTTCAGCCCGATACAGCTACCCTGGCGTGTTCGAGTACCGGCAGGCAGCCAGCAGTTACGTGCGGAGTTAGTTCGTAATGAAAGTCAGAATAGCGAACCTCTGATTGCCACCAAGCAACAGGATGGCACTTACATTATTAACAGTCCATATCCACTGACGCCAGCGGGCTTTACCCAGGTACTACTTCGCTGGCAGCAGACATTACCCGAAGCTGATGCAGTTGACACGGTTCAGCTGGGCAGTTGCCAGGTGCTCGAACCGACTGGGCGTTTGCAGACAGGATTGATCACTATCCTGCAGCCGGAAGAAGCAGTGGCGTTATTGCGTCCCAACAATGTGCAGCCAGATAAGGACGTGCTTGACCTGACGCGGGAAATGCGTCGCAGCCAGCGTTATCGATACACACAGCAGCCTGCAGGTGTCGAAGTGGTGGCATTGCCTGTAGCCCAGACGCGAGGGATAGTGGAACTGAAGCTAACGCACACCATCACCAGTCACATGCAGGACTGGCAACTGGTTTCTGATGTAGATGTCGTCCGCAGCAGCAGAAACAACCTGACTCAATTGGAGTTCTTCTGGCCCGGCAATTGGCCGATCAATCGTCGCCTGCTCTTTTCATCAGCAGTAAAAGATATCGAACAGGATACCAAAGCAGAGAAACTTCGCATCATCCTAGATGGGAAGCAACCAGGCCAGTTTCAACTACGTCTCGAGAGTACATTGCAGGACAACCCGGCTGCACTTCAGTTTCGAGTGCCTCAACTTCTGACTGCAACAGGTGGAACGCAGGAGCGACCGATTCCGCTGGAACTCATTACCTCGTCCGAGCAAATACAACTGGAAGCAGTTGGAGTGGAGTTGCAGACACCCACCATCGGCACGGGTTTGCGTGAGTTAGGCGCAGGTGGCAGCAGAGATCTGAAACAACTCCAGGTACGGCAGCATCCTGCAATGCTGTCTCTTCGCAAGCAGCCACGCTTGCCGAAGTATACTAGTTCCATGGAAATGGCAGTCGGTCGTGAATTGGTGTTGAGCAAGCAAAGCTTTAACTGGCGAACCGGCACATTGCCCCGACAACTACAGATACTTGTGCCACGAAGTGCAAATAAGGTGCAATTCTTCGGTTGCCAGGGCGACCAGCCTCGCACGCAATCGTTAACAGCCTCGCTTCGATCGGATGATACAGATTCACCCTGGAAGCGTTACATCGTCGAACTTCC
Organism: uncultured Bacteroidales bacterium; assembly: GCA_964410845.1. Taxonomy (GTDB): domain Bacteria; phylum Planctomycetota; class Planctomycetia; order Gemmatales; family HRBIN36; genus JAEUIE01. Next base: position 3,197 of record CAYPJB010000015.1, read on the forward strand.
TGTTGCCATTGAAGACTGTAAGAGGCTGTTCTGTTCCATCGAACAGGAGTCAAAGCATCCGCTTATGGTGCCACTGGCTCGGCTGGAAGAGACAACAGCCTTGCATGAAGGCGTAGTTCCCGTGCAGATCAAACTGGATGCAGGCGTTGAGCTTAAACAGCCTGTTGAGATGACTGAGTGGAAGTTGGAGCAAGGCCGATCAAATACTCTCTTCATCACAGGGACAGGGCTGCAGTCGTTTCTGGTATTGGACAGGGTGGATGCGCCACTACTGTCGCAGCCAGCAGTGGTTCGATCCTCCGAAGAACACATCACGCCCTTGCGAGATGGTTATCAGGTGGAAACAGTCATCGACCTTGCCGAACTGAAACAAAGTCAATGGCAGGGCAGCATTGCCGCTCCTTCGGAAGAAGTGCAATTGATTGGCTGGAAACTGGATCAACAATTGATGCCACGTAATCTGCTCAAAACAAAATCGATGGGCACGGCGACACAAGTACAGGTTCAGTTACCTCTTGATCGGCTTCAAACTTCCATGCAACTGACAGTAGCGTGGATCTACAAACCTGCAGGCTACCGATTCGTGCAACAGCTGCCGGGCTTGCGGTGGGAGCAGACAGAAGGAAGTGTGGTACCACACCGATGGCTGTTGGCAGCAGAGCCTGCACAGTGGTTGGGATGGACGTCAGCCATGGTATCCCCCTGGACTTATCCACAATCGATCTGGAAGCCGATCGGTCTCACGTTGGAGAACGGAAGCACGGTTCGAACCATAGAAATGGTGGATAGTCTTGGTAGCCAGCAGTTGCGTTTTCTCGTGATATCGCGCTATCTTGCCTTGATGGCAGGATCCTGCATTGGTTATCTGCTCTTTGCCCAGTTACGAGGCAAGGCATTAGCACTGGTTGGTTGGTCGCTGCTTGCAGTGTTGGCTGTACTTTACTGGTACACTCTACCAACAGCAACTCTACTGTTATGGAGCGTGCTTCCGGGTATCACTCTTGCCGGTCTGGTTCGCCTGCTGCGACATCGTCTCCAACAACGGTCTGCAGTACAAGTCTTCCAGAAGTCAGGTAACCGAACTGGTTCAGTGCCCACTCGGATTGGCACGACAGGTTCCTCGTTGGCAACCTCTGTAACAGATGCACCTACCATCATGGCGAATCCACGCTGATGCGACATGCAACGAACGGTATTTGGCTGCTGCTTTGTCTGTCGTTACCCGCATCGGCGGGGGATGATGCGACACTGCCTGCCATTCAACAGGTATGGCTTGATACCAGAGAAACTCCAGGTGCTTTAGGTAAAGGTAGCTGGACGATAGTACCGTATGACGTATTCCAGAAGACACTAGCTCAGGCAGAGCAATTACAACGTGCTCAACTCCGCCCACCATGGCTGACCGACGCGCGATACGAAGCGGAGCTTACGGGCACTTCCCTCGTTGGTAAGGCAACCTGGCGTTTTCATAATCCGCATACTCTCAGGGCTTGGGCTAAAGTGCAACCCTGGTCGATTCCGTTGGTCCGCAACACATCGGATGACCCAGAGAAGGTACGATCGCTGGACGACGGCAAAGGTCTTGCCCTACTTGTCGAAGCGCAGAGTAGCGAAAGTAGAACAGTCAGCTGGCACCTTGCAGGGGAAGAAAGGCCTGATGGACTTTGGTTCAGCACGGCGATTCCTCCAACGCCAGTTTCATCGTTCTCAATTGCTTTACCTGTCGACATGACACTGGAGACCTCTAGCGGGCGGTATAGCGTTGCAGGTCCGTTTCCTGCTGAAATACCCGGCAAGCAGCTCTGGCAACTGCACCTCAGCGGCCAGATGCGAAGCGAGGTGCAATTTGTCGTTCGAGATAAGCGTCTCACTAGTTCCAGCCTTTCCACCGAAGTCAAGCTGGATGGTGACTTTGTAGTAACTGAAAATCTGGTGCGGGCACGCTACGAGATGGACTTTCAGCGCTGGCACGATCGATTGCGCACTGTACAGTTTACACTCGACGATGCTGCAGCCATTGATGCTATTACGTTGAAGCAGATTGAAACGGAACAGCCTGTTGAATGGAAGAAGCTAGCAACAGGCAACATTTCCGTTTCCTTGCCGGAACTGGTGGAGCAACGGGCCCGACTGCTGGTGCAGGTAACATGGAAGTACCAGCCCCAGGAACGGATTGCCTTTCCCATGCCATTCTTTCCACAGTCTCAGCTGACCAGGAGCATTCTTCGTATTGTTGCCAATCAGTCTAACCCACTGATCGACTGGGAACTGAGAGACTACTACCCCGTGCAAGGTCCTGCACGTCCCAGTCCATTAGGCGCAGATATTTACACGTTTCAGCCTCGTCTTCTGACAAGCCAACATCCACCTCGCTCTCCTTCGGCACAACGACTTGACAGGAGAAGTCGAGAAGTCATTGCACAGGATGTCTGGTGGCGGATAGGGCCTGAAGAGCGATTGACCGTACGTTGCCAGCTTGGCGATACCTGGAAGCAGACGAGCTATTTCGCCTGGAAGGTTCCGACTAGTTGGCAGGTACAGGACGTAGTCAGTGAGCCAGCGGATCCCTCGCTATTATGGAGTTGGCGTCCCCAAAAATTGCTTGAAGTGCAGCGAGTGCCATTCAGCAGAACGGAACCGCGTGGCGTGCTGTTGATTACACTCAAACAGCCAGATCCGCTCTTTATTCGTCAGCAAGCAGGTGAAACGCTGATGCCAATGCTGGAACCGGTTCAGCCTGTTTCACGGTGGGCAGGAACATATGGCATCAGTCTTGATCGCACAATGCTTCCCCCTTCTGTCAGAATAAACAAAGCACCAGGAGAGCCTGCATCGCCGGGGCAGGACCCGCTTTGGGCCAAAGAAGTGTCAGTCATTGACTGGTGCTGGCATGTTCGCTCAGAACAGAGTCCGGGTTCCTTGTCGTATCAACCATGGCCTACATCTGCTCATCAGCAGTTTGCCGTGAAACTGATCAAGCAGGCCGATGGTTGGAGATTGAATTATCGTGTGTCGCTGAAGCCGCTGGCCGGGAAACTCGTTCGTTGGCCTGTTCAGTTCTCATCGCCAGTCAGTTCGATCACCTGGACAGTAAGCAATAATCAGCAAGTGACATGGAAAGCTCTGTCCTCGACGACGGGTGAGTTTCTATGGGAAGAACCACTGACAAAATCGATAGACATCGACGCACAAATTGACTGGCAACACGATACGCCACTGCCTTTGCTGACATCACCACTCCCATTTAGTGGCTACATTGAACTGCCGGCACAGTACGAATTGCAGGGCGAAGGTCTCAACCATGCAACAGCAACGAGTGCGCATTGGAACTACCAGGCATCGTCTCGATTGCAACAGGTAGTCGCTGTACGAGGTACGTTGTTGCAGCTTCAGAATTCGGTTGCCCGCACTTGCGTTACTAGTGAACATGCAGAGACGCGTTACCAGACAACGGTTCCTGCTCACACGGAACCACTGATTTTGAAAATTCCGGAAGTTGCAGATCTGATCACGGTGATGGTGCAAGGTAAGCCTCGACCAGTCGCTGATGCCATAACCCTCGAACCGAATGCTGATACGGTAGATCTGAAGATTCTTTATCGTCAGCCTCTGAGAAGCTCATTACTTCTCAAATCCTGGCAGCCAACGCTTCCCATCTGGAATGTGCCCGTTGCAGGTGATACGACACATGAGGTTGCCTGGCATTCTGAATTCGTATCGTGGCAAGCAAGTGCAACCCAGTATCAGTGGATCATCTTGCCTCATCTGATGTCCCTTGTCATAGTTGCTGTAGCGTCTTTATTCGTTCTCGTAAAACTGTGGAAAGGAAAGCAATTTCGCCTGGCTTCATTGCTGTTGTTTGCACTTGCTATCTCTAGTGCAGGTTGGGCAAAAGATGAAACTCAGCGAACGCTGGTTTACATACTGCCAGGTGAACGGGGAAATCTGGAAGGTGCTCGCGTCATTGTTCCTGCGAGTGTGTGGTCCAGGATGCAGTCTGTTGCTGGGCAACGTGAAGCCTGCCAGGAGAAACCCTGGTGGATACAGCAGGCCGATGTCGAGGCCAACATTTTGACGGATAGGCTTCGATTTACCGCAAGACTCAAAATTCGAACCGTCGGCAGCGACTCAGTAACAATTCCCTGGCAACAGAGCGTGCCGCCAGCTTCCGTTGATCTTAATGGCAACCCGCTCCAGCCCAGCTTCGTTCGAGGACCATTCGGCATTCAGCAGATCAGTCTGCGAATCCCGTCCGCAGGCCAGCACGATCTTGCGTTTACCTGGGAACAGCCAATCCAACAATCTGCAGCCTGGCACTCAGTATCGTGGCAATGGCCTGGTGCTCCATGGCAATTGTTCAGAGTGACTAACCCCAGTGGCAGTACTTATCTCAAACCAGGAACTGGTGTGATCGAGATCAAAGGTAATTCTCCAAGTGCCGTTGGCTTGACTAGAGAAACGACACTCTTTTGGCCTCGGCCCACTCCGCGATCAGCAGCTAATCAAGTAGATGTTGGCGTGCTCTGGGAACATCGCCCGCTTGTTTCCATTGCTCATGCCGTGCTACGGTACCAGTTGGAAAAACCTACTTCGCAATTACTGCTAAGCTTGCCAGCGAATCTCCATGTGAAAAATATCAATCTGGTTGGTGAACTTGCAGCTTTGCCATCTCCTCGTCTGCTTGGTTGGCGAGTTGTTCCTGCTGGCACAATGCAACAGCTTGTTATCGACTTACAGCGACCTGCACTTGGAACAATACATCTTCTTCTCGAACTTCCCTGGCAGCGAAATGACAGCGAACGTGATATCCCATTGGCAGGTGTTATTCCTGTCGGTATTTCGCGGCGTGTCAGTATCGTGGGATATTTAGCCGATGGGGTTGAAGCCCAGCCGACAACGCCACTCGTTGAGGTGCCGAAAGACGATTACGCTTTCCTGCGGCCCTGGCTTCCAAGCTTCAGTTCACTGCCTGCTTCGCAAATCACCAGGTTGGTAGAAAAGGGACCAGCGATTCGCCTGCAACCGCAAGTGAGCATGACAACCATCCGTTCTACTACTGAACTGTGGTTGCAGAAAAACGATGCAGAACATCGCATCCAAGTGGAAGTGGAACAACAAACCAGACCCCTCGTTTTTCTCCAGGCAGCAGTTGATGCCGGTATGACCATTGAAAGCATCACTGGCGAGGGTATTGTCAGCTGGCATCAAACAACGCCTTCGGGATCCGAGCCAACCAGGCTTCAACTCTGGCTTGATCCACAGTCCAGTACGCGTATGGCTCGCTTCCAGATCATCGTCAGACAAGCATTGGAGCGGACGGATAATCGTCATTGGTTGCTCGCATGGAAACAGATGCATTGGTTGAGTGCATTCACCGGCTCAACCAATGTAACAGTTCATGCCGAGCAGCCGGATCGCTGGCGCCGTCTGGAACCATCAGCGGAGCTTCGCACCAAAGCTGGCCCTTGGCAGACGGCCAGTCAGTTGCTGGAAATCATTCCATCTGTGCCATGCGTCGGGCAAAGTATTGTTCTGGAAGAAGCCAGTCTGGAAATCTTGCCAACACTGACAGCTGTAGCCAGTGAAAATTCCAGCCAGCGCCGTTGGAACCTCACAACTCTTGCCGGGCAAACATTGCCTGCCGAAGTCGAAGTGATTGTGAAACAGGGCCAGCTCGAAAGTTTATGGCAATTCAGCTCGACTGTGTCGCTCATCACTCGCGTGAGTCGCACGAACAATGGTGACTTGCAATATACAATTCTGTTCAACAAACCTGTGAGTACGCTACAGATACAGTGTCAAACAACTCTGGATGGTACAGGGAAGGCCCTGATTCCTTCTCTCCAATTTCCACGATGGCCAGGGCTTCAATCCCCTTGAGAGTCTGTTGCGGGTGTTGCAACGGTTTCATTGTTAGCTGCGTTGATGTCGCTGGCAACCTTGTCCAGAATGCCATTGACAAAGCTGGGTGACTCTTCCGAACCATAACGCTTAGCCAGTTCAATGGCTTCATCCAGCACTACCTTGAAAGGAGTAGCCGGGCCATGATACAGTTCGTAAATGCCAAGTCGTAGAACATTACGATCCACAATAGCCATTCGCTCAACAGACCAGTTGTCCGCTACTTTTGCCAGGCGTGAGTCCACTTCTTTCAGGTGTTCAACTGTTCCAAGATAGAGAGCCTTTCCAAGTTCGAGGAGTTCCGGTTCACTTAATCGGCGAGCCAGAAAAGCCAGAGCATCGTCGTTCGTCAGAGATTTGTTCTGATCGCGCTGGTACAGGGCTTGAAGGGCTATTTCGCGTGCTCGGCTGCGTCGGGCCATAATCGTTTCTCCCCCATCAATGAAGGGGAGTTAGAGGGCGTGGTAGTAAGCGATGAACTGTGCTCATGCTATTCATGCAAGGGATAAAGTATGGGAGTGCGTCAGACCTGCCAGCAGTGGTCCGAGATTCCTCTACAGGTTGTTGATGCGACGGTGCAGTTCATCGATCACCCAGTGGAAGCAGGTCAGGTGTATGGATTCGACAATTCCCATGTCATCCAGCGGAACATGCAGGTTGTGATGAGCCAGCGTTTTGAGTTTGCCGCCACCAAAGCCAGTACAGCCGATGGTGGTGATGCCATGCTTGTTCGCCCATTCAACAGCACGGAGAATGTTTGGACTGTTACCAGATCCACTGATGGCGACGAGCAAATCACCAGCTGAACCGATGTTCTTCAATTGTTCGGAAAAAACTCGATCAAAGCCTTCGTCATTTCCCCATGCCAGAATATAGGGCGTGTTGTCTGTCAGGCTGAGCACCTTGAGCCGCTTCTTGTTGTCGTTATCGAAGTCTTCCCGACGGAGAGTACACTTTCCCAGGTCTTCACAGAGGTGGGATGCGTTCGATCCGCTGCCGCCATTGCCAATAATGAAGACGAATTTCCCCGCTACGTATCGTTCATGCACCAGGTCTGCCAGCTTCTGCATCTGGGCATAGTCGATTCGCAATAGTTCTTTTGCCGTGCGTTCCATGAACGCCTGGGCATTGAGTGTCACTCCAAGCATGATTTTTCCTCATCGCGGTAGTCAGTCCGACTTCTACATTATGGCGGAATTACCCGCTAGGGCAATCGATGGGCACAATACCAGAAAAGTTGAACACTTCAACGTGCATGGCTCGTTACCTGCATGAAATGGTGCGAGCCGTTCTTCTCATGCCCTCCGTCAAAATGATTTGGATAACTAGAATAACCAGGTATAGCTCAAAGGATTCCCATGTCATTGATCTCTGCAGAACAGCAACAAGCACTTCGTAAAGAGCTCTATCAGGCCACACTTGTCTCGAAGCGTATGGTTCACGACGAATTAGCTATTTTTCGTGTACAGCCTGATGCTCCGCTGCCTCCTCACAAAGCTGGGCAGTATACCACCCTGGGCTTGGGTGTATGGGAACGAAGCGAGCCCAATCGATACGGCAGAGAAGAGATCAAACCCGGAGAAGAAACACGACTTATTCGCCGTCAATATTCCATCTCACATCCAGTGCTCAACGAGTCGGGTGAACTGTTCAAAGAGCCTCCCGAGTATCTTGAGTTCTTCATCGTACTTGTCAGTGGCCAGGAACAGGCAGAGAAAATTACTCCCACGCTGACCCCACGACTCTTCGCACTTCAGCCCGGCGATCGTCTATTCCTTGGTGAAAAAATCATTGGTCACTACACGCTCGATGGCGTTCACCCTGAAGATACGATCCTTCTTTTTTCCACAGGTACAGGTGAAGCACCCAATAACTACTTGTTGTGGGATTTGCTTCGGCAGCAGCATCGTGGTCCGATACTGGCTGCCACTTGTGTTCGCCATGCCCGCGACCTGGGTTATCTGACCCTTCATCAGCAACTGATGCAACGATATTCTCACTATCACTACATGCCACTCATGACACGAGAGCCAGGCCAGCCCAAACGCTACTTGCAGGATCTGCTCACTTCCGGTGATCTCGAAAAACAGCTTCAACAATCGCTCGATCCGAAACGTACTCATGCGTATCTTTGCGGGAATCCCCAGATGATTGGCGTTCCTGCCATTGATCGTGGTACCAGGGTAAAAACCTACCCTCATCCCGTTGGTATGGTGCAGTTACTCGAAGAACGGGGTCTCACTGCCGATGCTAAAGCTTTGAAAGTTCGAGGCAACATTCATTTTGAAGAGTATTGGTAGTAGCTGATTCATTCTAACCCGATTCTCACATCACTAGTCTACCCGACATCAGTGGAAATCCCGGTTGCCCCTTCTCCTGCCGCTCTGCATGTTTTAGGATGAAGATTCACTGGTTTTCGCGAATAGATCGTAAGGAATTCCCCATGGCACTCGATGCCTATAGCAATTGTCTCTGTGGTTCAGGTAAGAAGTTCAAATGGTGTTGCGCTCCCATCTATGAAGCCGTGGAAAAGGCTTATCTGCAGGAGCGAAACAAACAACACGTGGTCGCTTTAAGGATGCTGGAGGACCTGACCAGGCAACATGCACAGAACGCCGCCGTCTGGTGTTACCAGGCTGATCTGCTGATGCTGCAAGGTAAGTTCGATGAAGCTGAAAAATCGATTGCGGAGTCACTCAAGAGAGATCCGCACTTCGCCAAGGCACTCTACCTGCAAGGAGCCTTGCTCCACGAGAAGGAACGTCACATTGAGGCGTTGGATTCCTACCGCAAAGCTGCCGACGCATGTGACCCCCATGCCAAGGAACTGATGGCTGACATCCATTTGGGCATAGCTCAACTGGAAACGATTCGCAACCATCCCTTTGCCGCTAAGGCTGCTATCGATGTTGCACACCGGTGCGATCCCAGTAGTGAAGCAGTGCAGGAGTTCATTAACCGCTACTACGGGTTGAAGAGTGATTATCCTTCCATCGTCCGCAAGAACCATGCCTTCAAGAACATGATCAAGAAGGATGCCTTGCCACTGGATGTGCAACAGGCCACGCAGGGTGGCAAACTTGGCAAATTGCATCAGTTGATGGAGGGGTTGGTAGCTCGACTCTCTTATGATCCTGCTTTCTTCTTCAACCTTGGCTTAACACGGGCATGGGTTGGTGAGAATCGTGCAGCTATCGAAGCGCTAGATGAGTATGTACGGCTGGCGAGTGATGATCAGGAGGCTGCGGAAGCCTGGGCTCTTGCCGATGCTCTGCGCATGGATGGTGGAGATGGTGTCGAGAGTGATAACATCCTGAGTTTAGTGACGTATCAAGTGACAGACCCCCGTGCTTTTCTCGAAAAGGTTCGGGTGGATCGCCGAGTGACGGATGCATCGCAGAATGAACTGTTGATACAGTTTAATCTGCTCGATCGTGATCTGCCTGCAGTAACCGAAACGCTGGCTCTCTTTGATCTGCCACGCGTTCTGGTTCGGGTACTGGTACACATGGGTGCAGGGTCAGTCATGATATACACCCTGGACCGTGAGAAAATGGATGCTGCCCGTGCTGCCTTTGAACAAACCTATGGCAGTTTCCTGCGATTCGAGAAAGCTTTCGAACAACCAGGCACGTTCTTGCATATTTCACAGTCTATTTTTGACATGCGGATGCCTCAGGGATTGCAGCCAGAGCAATCAGAGCGATTCCTTGTAGAGAAAATGCGAAGCCACTTTGAAGACCGCTGGGCACATCGTCCGTTACATTCATTGAAGGGGAACACTCCCCTTGATTCAGCAGGTCATCCGATCCTTCGCCGAAAGGTGATGGGCTGTATCCTGCTGCTGGAACAGGTATTGAACAGCTTCGGAATCAAGATGCCCTACTCACTGGATGATCTTCGTCACAAACTGGGGTTGGATAAACCGGGTACCGCCATCGAAACCAATGCGCCTGCTTCCGTTTCGGGTATGAATGTCGAAGATCTGGCAGCGCTCAATATCGCTGCCGCATCTGACGAGGATCTCAGGCAGGCATTCACGACTGCCAAGAGGCTTGATGCCAATGAACTTGCCAGCAAGTTTGCTCAGGCACTAGTGCAGCGAGCGGCGACGATGGAAGGTATCGATTGCTTTATTTATGATCAGCACATTATCTTCCAGTTGCTGGGTGAAGATCGTATCGAAAGAGCATTTGCCAGCACCCTCAAGGCCATGGAAAGAGATGCTAAATTCAATGGTGGCAAACGCTCCATCGATTATCGCAAGCTGCGGCTGAAAGTACTGCTGGCAGGCAAACGTCTCAACGAAGCCAAGGTCGATCTGGAGAAGCTCTTCACGGAAAAGGGAGAAGATCTTGATCTGTATGTCTTCGTTACCGAAGAACTGCTTCGGTTTGGGCACAAGGAATTAGCCAGCAAGTATGCTCAACTCGGGAAGGCTCTGGCCGAGAAGAAGGGCGATCGCGATCGGTTAGGTTTCTTTGAATCGATACTCAAAAGGCACGGCACTGTAGCAAAGGGGTAACCGTGGCCATTCATTGGCGTCTCAAGATGCGACAATGGCACCGCTGGGGTGCCATTCTGATTGCGTTGCCTTTTTTACTGGTGATCGTAACCGGTATCCTGCTGCAGCTTAAGAAAGACTGGTCGTGGGTACAGCCACCTACTCAGAAAGGCTCAGGAAAAACACCATCCATCACTCTTGAGGGCTTGCTGAATGCAGCAAGATCCTGCCCGGAATGTGAAGTCAAGGAATGGAAAGACATCGCCCGGATCGATGTGCAACCGGGCAAAGGCATCGCCAAGGTCCAAGCCAGGAATAATTGGGAAGTGCAGGTCGATCTGCAAACCGGTGCTGTACTCCAACTGGCATTTCGCCGGTCTGACATTATCGAATCATTCCACGATGGCTCGTGGTTTCATGATAACGCCAAGTTGTGGATATTCCTGCCCACAGCCTTCGTAGTGCTGGGGCTCTGGATGACTGGCATCTATCTCTTCTTCCTTCCCCACTCGGTTAGATGGGCACGCCGTAAGCGAGAACTGCAAACGCATCACTCTGGTTAGTCCCACGCTGCTGCTTCCTCACCATCGACTCGTAATGTAAGGCATTTGGCGGAGCCGCCTGCTTTGAGAAACTCATCGAGCTCAACACTGATCGGCTGATAGCCTGCATGCTTGAGGATGTCATGCAGGCCCGGGCAGTTGCTGTTGGTGACGACGTTCTTCCCAACCACCACCGCATTACAGCCAAACCGGAAGGCATCAGCTTCAGGCACCGGGTAGAGCTTGGGGACGTGTTGTTTGAGCACTTTCCTGCCGTAGTCGTCGAAGGCCTCCGGAAAATAGATGGCTTCCCCAGGCGATAACGGACAGAAACAGGTATCGAGGTGATAAAACCGTGGATTTATCAATTCCAGTGGTAGTACACGGCGATTAATCATCCTCCCAACTTCCTGATGTGCCAGGGCATCACTGCGGAAACGATACCCCGCGAACAGTATCTGTCCACAGAACAGTGCGTCACCTGCCCCCTCGAAATAGAGATCTTCCGGAAGGTGCTCTACCTGATAGCCATGCTTTTCAAAGAAGGCATCAAAGAAGGGTGTCTCTCCCGCTCGTTCGCCATGCTTGAATCGGCTGCTGATGAATTTCTGAAAGAACATCAGCCCGGCGTTTGCCGTGAAGACGAGATCAGGCAAACCCTTCTGCGGTTCGATCAGGCTCACCTTTACACCCAGTGACACCAGGGTGTCGCGCAGGTTCTTCCATTGTTTTTTGGCCTTGGTCTGGTCGGCAGGGCGTGAGCGGTTCATCCACTCGTTGATTTCATACTCGATGCCATAGAAATCTGGCGGGCACATCAGGATGTGCGGGGCAGGGTGGCTCATACAGCAACTCCCTTCCGCAGCTCCGTTACCAGCTCACGCAGGAACGGCTCTACATCGGTCACGATGCCAACCGTCTGTGTACTGCCTCGGTCCATCAACTTGGTTACTGTTGCCGGGTTGATATCGATGCAGGCTACCTTGACCCAGGCGGGCAAAAGATTACCGGTTGCAATCGAATGGAGGGCTGTAGCCACCATCAGGCAGAAGCCGACGTTGTCGCGTACGTGCTGCCGCATGAGTTCCTGAGCCTTGATGGTATCAGTAACGACATCGGTGAGCGGACCATCATCACGCACGCTGCCTCCGAGAACAAAAGGAATGTTATGCTTCACACAATCGTACATGATGCCTGACTTAAGGATGCCTTTCTCGACTGCGGGCTTGATGCCTCCTGCACGGCGAATCCTGTTGATCGCCCGAAGATGATGTTCATGTCCTTCTTCCGTAGGCAAGCCCTTGTCCATGGAAATGCCCAGGCTGGTGCCGAAGAACGACTGTTCGATATCGTGAGTGGCCAAGGCGTTACCGGCGAAGATCACGTTGATGAAACCCATGTCGATCATGGCAGTCAGGTGTTCGACGCCGCCGGTATGAACGACAGCTGGGCCAAGTACAGCAAGAATCTTTTGCTTGTTGGCACGAGCTTGTCGCATGGCACTGGCGATCTCGCGTACCGTCACACCCTTGGGTTTTTCGCTGCTCACAGGGCTGGACATGAACTCAAACAGACCCTTGCGCTGGCTGGTTTCGCCCGCAAGCACACGGATACCGCGGTGGCCGACGATGATAGGTAGTCCCTTTCTGACATCGAGCATAGGTATGCAACGTGGTATGCCTGTTTTGGCATCCAGTGTAAGACCACAATCCATTTCCTGATCGACTACATCCACCCATTTACCTTTCACTCGAACCTGGGTGTGATGGTTGGTGGTGCTGTAAAAGGCTTCAGGGAAGGCACCGTCCATGTCAGCTGCTTCAACGGTAGCATCCTCCTGCAGAATCGGTGTTGCACCATGATCGTGAATGGTTTCCAGTATTTCCTCCAACGTAGCTGCGGACTTCGCCAGCACTTTCACTTTGGCATAGCTCGGGTCAGTCGGCTTTACTCCTACATCCATATGTTCAAGTTCGTAGATGCCTCCCCGACTGAGTATTTCATCCAGTATCTTGGGAAGAAGCAGCGAATCTATAATGTGCCCATGCACTTCAACGACTTCTACTGCGGTATAGTCGCTGGCATCGGGCTTTAGCGTAGATGGCATAAAGCACCTGGAGAGAAGGGATAATTAATATTGTAGAAGTCAGTAACCGGTAGGCAGTGGCAAGTAGCTACGGACAAGGACTATGTGGAAAGCCGTCTTAACAGGGTCTTCACTTCAAATGGTTTGAGATCAGGTTGCTTTGATAATAATCTGGCGACAACAGCTGTAATGTGAGGGGCAGCCCAACTGCTAGCTGGAATCATTGTCAGAAAATCGCCTTCGCAACTGCTCGTTGCCCGAAACTCAACTCGCTCGCAAGGCTGATACTGTATCCGTAGTGCTTCATGCCAGGGTCCCTGACAAACACCGATCAGTGGAGCACCAAGCAACGCTGGAAAACTACGATAGTGCGGATGATCATTGTGTGCAGCAGCGACCACCACAACATCCCGATGATAACACTCTTCGATGATACGTTGGAGTTGCCAGCGTCGTTGCACGGGAAGCAGGCGATCTTCGGTAATACCCAGCGACAGGTTCAATACCTTACACCGGGCTTCCATCAGGCACCAGTGGATGGCCTTGATAAGGTTCTCGATATCACACTGTCCGGCTGAGCCAAAGACATCAGCCGAGATCAACTCGACTGCTGGAGCATGCTTGAGGATCAGACGTGCCACTGCGGTACCATGTGGGGCACTCTGCTGACCAGCGTAAGGCATCGGCTTCGATTGCCCAGTTTCAAAGATCCCACCCTGCACTTCGCGAGTGTAACCTTGGCGATGCAGCGATGCCTGATCGATACCCGTGTCGATCACGCCGACGCGGATGCCTGATCCATCAGCGCTGGAGTGCAGCAGCTCAGCAAGATTGAGTGATTGCAGCATGCCTCAGTTCGCGGGAGCCTGGGTGACTTCATCCAGCAGACTTTCCACCTGGCTCAGCAGCTTGATAATGCCATCCACAGCAGAGGTGCCATAACGCTGACTCAGTCGCTGTAAGGCTTCAGCCCAACTATCTACCTGATGAGATGCGACCGACCCCGCTTGCTTGACCGATGTGGTAAAGGCCATGCTTGCTGCACTGCCGAGCCCCGAGGATTTCAAGTTGCCTGCAAACTGTTCACTCTCGGTAAGGGCAGCACGAAGGGTGTCGTAAAGCATCTTCTGCGATTCTCGTTCCCCCATGGCCAACTTGAGCAACAGACCGGCTACCGGCTGCCAGGCCAATAGACGTTCCTTGTCATCTGCTGCAAAGCTGCCCGTTCCATCTTTGTCAAAGAGTTCCATCACCACTGTCAGCGAGGGAGAAGCCAGAATGTTGATCCCCAGGAGATGTTGATGCATGGATTCTAGAGGGCTCAGTTGCACGCTTCCCAAATGCCTGCTCGCTGCCAGTGAAGTGAGGATGACATCCGGTGCCATGCTGTTGATTGCTGCTGCCAGTGATTGCTGAAAGCGAATGATGCTATGATCGGCGACGAGTTTGCCCTCGAGATCATATACCCGCAGTTGTTCGGGTTCATTTCGATGTGCCTGAAATTCCCGAACGATGAGCAGGCCTGCACTCGCAGCGGTCAACTCCTTCGCCAGATTCAGTACGCAGCCGAGGGCTTTCTCCATGGTCATGCCGTCGTTCTGCAAGGCACTGGCTGTTTCGAGTCGTGGGAGTGCTTCTGCGACCACTCCACGAAACCGTTCGAGTTGCTGATGGATCAGTCGTTCCCTCTTAAGCGGGCGCAGTCGATCCAGTTGTTTGCGAACCGCTGCCAGGAAGCGATCACGGGTCAAGTCGTGGTTCTTGTCGAGATAATCTCGTACACCCAGCCGCAAGGCATCGAGTGGTGTGGCCTTGTGGGCATAACCCGTTACGAGGATCGCAATCAGTTCACGCTGGAACTCGTGAAGGTCTTCGAGCAGTTGCAGGCCGTTGAGTCCTGCGCCGAGATTCCAATCAAGGATGGCCAAGTCAATCGGATATCGCCCGGCCAGTTGCAAGGCTCCAGCAGCATCGCTGGCGACGAGAATTTCCAGTTCAAGCTTGCTGCCAGCCAGCCACTCCTGCAGCGTTGTCCGCACGGAGGCTTCATCTTCCACGATGAGTATCGTGTCCATGTTGATGACCTGAAACAAGAGATGCTTGGGGGTAGTGTACTGATCTGTCATCAGCTTGCAGTGGCTCCGCCACAACAAGGTTGCGTTGCCTGCTTGAGCCTCATATCACACTAGCGTGCCAGATGCTTCCCCTAGTTGTTCGGGTGTATCATGTCCTACTTTGCCACTACTCCAGATATCGACAGTGCTCTGCAGTTACTGCGAAAATGGTTCCCACTCCCTGAGGCCAGCCCTGTGTTCGATAAACAAGCGACCCAGGTCATTCTCGAGCAGACTGCCAGCCGGTTACAGGAAAACTTCCCGTATCATCATCCGTTTTATCTGGGTCAGATGCTGAAGCCTCCACATCCGATTGCCAGGGAAGCGTATCACCTGGCGATGTATCTGAATCCCAACAATCATGCACTCGATGGCGGGCGAGCCAGTTCCGTCATGGAGAAGGAAGCAGTGGCCGAACTTGCCAGGATGTTTGGCTGGTCAACCCACCTGGGGCATCTCACCAGTGGGGGTACTTTCGCAAACCTCGAAGCGCTTTGGATCTGCAGGGAATTGGCACCAGGCAAAGTTGTACTCGCTTCAATGCAGGCGCACTATACTCATGCCCGCATATCAGCAGTGCTAGGCATACCCTTTCGCCCAGTTGCATGCGATACGCTTGGCTGCATGGACCTGCAGTCATTAGAGAATGAATTGCAACGTGGTGATGTTGGAGCTGTAGTAGCTACCCTGGGCACAACTGCAGCAGGCAGCATTGATCCGTTGCCAGCAATCCTGAAGCTCCGTGAAAAGTATGACTTTCGCCTTCATGTGGATGCAGCTTATGGTGGCTACTTCACTTTAGCCAGCAATTTGCAGCCATCAGTACGTGCTGCTTACGATGCGCTCTCGCAGGTTGATTCCATCGTAATTGATCCTCACAAGCATGGACTGCAGCCCTATGGCTGTGGCTGCATCCTTTTCCGCGATCCCAGTGTCGGTCGCTTCTATCGCCACGATTCTCCTTACACGTACTTCTCATCCGACGAACTGCATCTGGGTGAAATATCACTCGAATGCTCTCGGCCAGGTGCTTCTGCTGTTGCTCTCTGGGCGACGATGCAGTTGCTTCCAGCCGTGAAGGCAGGAAGGTTCGCAGAATTGTTAGATACTTGCCTCGAAGGTGGACGGCGATTTGTCGACTATTTGCAGAATACCGGCAGGTTTGTGCCGATCTTCCAGCCTGCACTCGACATTGTCGTCTGGACGATCAAGTCTCCCAGTGCATCTGGAGCGAGTTCATGGGCCAGACAGTTTTTTGATACAGCAGCCCGACACGACATCCATCTTGCCCTTGCCAGTTTCCCTCGTCAGATGGTCGAACCCTGCCAAGCCATAGAAACATGGGACACAGAGCAAGTGACCTGTTTACGTTCCTGCTTGATGAAGCCGGAACATCTCACCTGGATGCCGGAGATTACGAAACGACTTGATGCTGCAGTTGCCGAGATGGCAGTTATGGGAACATAATCGACGATTAATAGCGGAAGATCAAATCGATGGCGACTCGGTACTTTTCCATCCAGTTAGTTCCCACAACTGGCATCTCGTAGATAATACCTGTCTGGATCGATTCGCTGAATTTGAATCGGAAGCCCAGGGCGATGGTGACCAGATCATTACCCGAGACATTGGTAGCACCAATATTGAAGAGATCGCCACCTTCAAAATTGACCGGCTGACGATTACCATTGCTGGTGTAGTGATACCAGTTAACTTCCACTAGCGGATAGAATCGTTTGAAGAAGCCATAATCCAGGTGAGCACTCAGGAAGAAGAAGTCGCTGGAGCCACCGGAAATACCCAGACGATAGCCAGTGGTTGCCAGGAAGTGCCAGTTATCCAGGAATCCTTGGCCGTAGCTCAAATAGGGTGTGATGCCTGCCCCGGAACCAGCCAGCACGGAATTGCTGCCAACTGGGATTTCAAAGCTGAATCCAGCGGCGAGCAACGATTCGCTGCGGGTATCGCGGAGGAACGTATATTTGGCACCGAGTTGAATGTCCGTTATTCCAGTGCCACCACTGTAACCCCCCAGTGCCGCACCGCCCGGGTTCACATTGGCGATGCCTAGCCGATGCAGAACAAGCGACCAGTTGTCATTGATGCTGATTCGCCCCTGCATGTTGAAGTCAAAGATATCTCCGCCATCGAGAAGTACATTCGAACTAGGTGCTTTCTGGTAGGTGCCGATAAAGCGAAACTCTGTCAAAGATCGAGGATCTTCGAAGAAATTCGTGTTTGTCATAGGCGAAATGAAGTCTTTGAAGCCCTGATCGCTGCGTGCATCCCAGGTGCCGGGGACGCCTGTTGCATTGGAACTGCCACCACCAAAGACCTTGTTCCAGCAGTCTTTGATCGGTTGGTACCATGGCGTTGCAGCACCAGGTGCCGGGGCGCCTGCAGGTGGTGGCGGGCCACCCGGTTGTCCGTAGTACGGGGCAGGGGCACCTGGCTGACCGTAGTAAGGTGCTGGACCTCCACCCGGAGGAGGTGCTACTCCGGCTGGAGGTGCAGCACCGCCAGCTGGAGCTTGTCCGGGAACCTGTCCACAATTGAAGGCTTCCTCAGCTGATGTCCCTGGACCCTGATAGCGGGTTTGCATCGTGGGAGATGACGCATTTCCGAATGTCGGTTCAGGCAAACGATCCAAATCACTGTATCGCGTGGTTTGATATGCTTTTGCTTCGCGTGGTAACGGCTGAGTAATAAATGCTGATTCACGCTCTTTGGTGCGAGGCTTACCCAGTGTGATTCCGCTTGGTGTGTTAATGGCAGAGACCGGTCGCCATTCTTGGGCCAAGCCAGGAATGGACACGATAAATAGCAGTAGGCATCCCTGCCAGCGTAGCATGCTGATTTCCGAAGAAGACGGTCTCATCTCCTTCATCGGCTGATGGTATGGTCTTTACATGAACGAAAGAGCCGTACTTTAACCACGTTCTGCAGCGGGCAGTCATTTATTGCTACATCTTCACCAGCTTAACATTCATCTCAGGCTAAGACCCGCCCCATGCGATCTGCAAAGACCTCAAGTAATAACGCTAGTTGGAATCGGCGATCAATATGGTGTTCCGCCTCCATCGCTGTTTCTAGCAGATTGGGCAAGGCATCAATGTTGGTCAGGCTGGCAAGCCGTGCGATGGCTGCCTGGTGAGGGTTATCTACAGGGGTTCCAGTTTCTGCCTGCATGAGGGCTGCTCGCAAGAGCTGCACAATAAACTCGACAGCAAAGTGGGCACGCTGCCTTTTCAATGCCCCTTCTTTCACACCATCGCAGAACTTCACCAGCATCATTCCAAAAGCAACACTGGCAAACTTGGGGGACTGAAATGCCTTGGCGATCTCTCCCGTAATCTTGAGCAGGTCGGCATCCTGGAGCAACGCAGCCCTTGATAAGGATCCTTGTGCCAGTGGATAGATGGCTTCCGCTGCCCTGGCATCAGCCATGATGCCGGAACTTTGAGCAGCGATGGTGAAATCGTTCAGGCTCAGCGGTTGAAATGTTACTACCTGACATCGTGAACGGATGGTAGGAAGCTGACGCTCTGCCGCCGTGCCGATGAGGATGAGCAGAGATTCAGCTGCTGGTTCTTCCAGCGTTTTGAGGAAGCAGTTGGCGGATTCATCGTTGAAGACATCAGCATCGTCAATGATGGCAATCCGGCGTGCCCCGGGCCGCTGAGGTTTCATGGCCAGCGAGCCAATTAACTCCTGCATCAGGGCAATGGGGAATTCCTGCTTGTCTTCCGGCAAACCCACCACATGAAGATCAGGATAACCACCGGCTTTGATCTGCAGGCAGGTCGTACAGGTACCACAGGGTTCAGGAGCAGTGGGCGAGTCGAGGTGTTTCGCGACCGTTTCACATGAGATGATCTCCGCCAGTGTTTGGGCGAAGCGGCGTTTGCCGATACCTTCCGGGCCGACGAAGAGGTAGCTGTGCCCCAGGCGGTTCGTCTGGTAGGCACGCCAGAGCGCATCACGCTGTCTATCGTGACCGATGATGCCGTGCCAGGCCATGGCTGACCTCCTGTTGCAGTTCCAGTTGCACTTCTTCAATGGAGCGATGTGCGTTGACCAGACGGTGATGATCAGGGTCTTTCAGCGTCTCTGCGATGAAGCCGGCACGTACTTTCTCCAAGAACGCCCGGCCCTTATCTTCCATGCGGTCATCCGGACCTTGTTTGCGAGAATGCACTGCCTCCAGGGGCATATCCAGCACCAGTGTCAAATCAGGGAGTGTCTGCTGGGTAGCGATGCGTCCCAATTCCCAGCACATCGCAGCATCGAGGTTGCCTGCGTATCCCTGATATACCACAGTCGAAAGTACGTACCGGTCAGTAATGACGATGTCGCCACGTTCCAGTGCTGGTCGAATGATCTCTTCGACCAATTGTGCCCGGCTGGCCATGAAAAGAAAGGTCTCAGTCATGGCCGCGATGGCTCCAGTGCTGCGGTCCAATAATACCTGGCGAATGCGATCTCCTGCGTGAGTTCCCCCCGGATCGCGGCAGGTAGTAACAGCATAGCCTTGCTGTTTTAACCAGGCAGCCAGCAACTTCACCTGTGTACTCTTTCCTGCACCATCGACACCGTCGAGAGCGAGAAAGTAACCGGTATGAGGTAGCACTGCTGGCATGGTCTGAATCTAGCACAATGAGATCACACAAGAAACGTTACTTCTTGGCAGTATTCCGTTTCTTTGCCTGTTCCTTCAGATAGGCTTCGATAAACATGTTGATATCGCCATCAAGCACCTTTTGGACCTGAGCTGTTTCGGTGCCGTTGCGTGTATCCTTGACGAGCGTGTAAGGCTGCAGCACGTAATTGCGAATCTGGTTGCCCCAGGCGACTTCGCCTTTGTCGTCGTACTGCTTCTCCACCTCGGCACGTCGGCGGTTCTCTTCCATCTTGAAGAGCTTGGCGTAAAGCATCTTCCAGCAGTTATCCTTGTTCTTGTGCTGGCTCCGTTCTGATCGGCTTTCAGCAACCAGGCCCGTTGGATGGTGAATCAGTCGAACACCGGACTGCGTCTTGTTCACGTGCTGACCACCAGGGCCGCCACAGGAAAAGGTCTGTGTTTCCACATCTTCCGGATTGATTTCAATCGTTGTCTGTTCGATTTCCGGAAGCACATCGATAGCACAGAAGCTGGTTTGCCTTTTGTCACCCGAACCAAAGGGGCTGATGCGGACGAGCCGATGGACACCCACTTCGGATTGCAGCCGACCATAGGCATATTCGCCCTTGATGTGGATGGTTGCATTGCGAAGGCCCGCTTCTTCATTGGCCAGTTCATCGGTTAGCTCAACAGTGTACCCATGATCTTCTGCCCAGCGGGTGTACATGCGGAGGAGCATGCTGGCGAAATCACAGGCATCCGTTCCACCGGTTCCTGCCTGAATGCGCAGGAATGCATTGCTGGCGTCTTCAGGCCCGGAAAGCATCGATCGGAATTCGAACTCGTTGAACTGTTTCTCGAAACGCTCGAGCTCGGTGGTGAGTTCCTGCTCCATGCCCGCATCTTCGCTGGCGAATTCCGCCATCACGAGCATATCTTCCTTGGCCTTCTCGAGTTCCTCGAGTGGTTTAA
>CAYPJB010000016.1:0-23892 GCA_964410845.1 uncultured Bacteroidales bacterium
CTACTAGACTTTCATCAATTCTCATTGCTTTAGCAAATGAGTGTTGTGTTCAATCGAAGGAGTGGCACGTGACCAAGAAAGAGATCGTCAAAGATATCTCTGACCTCCTCGGTCTGACACAACTCAAAACGAAGGAGATCGTGCAACTCACATTCGATGCCATCATTGAGACATTGGTGTCGAACCCGGATCACCGCATCGAACTGCGAAATTTTGGCGTTTTTGAAGTGAAACAACGAGCTGCCCGCAAGGCCCGTAACCCCCGTACTGGCGAACGGGTTGATGTTCCCCCCAAGAATGTTGTTACCTTCAAACCTGGCAAGCGCATGGAAGAAATGGTGCATAAGATTACCGATGCTCCACCGCTGCGGCCCGGTGTTGATGACGATTATGAGGAAGAAGCGAAGGTAGAAACGAATCAAAGCGGCCCCGCCCCGACTCCCGAAAAGCCATAATCTTTGCCTGATCAGTACAGACTGACTCAAGTCGGCTAACCCCTACATCCGATACTTTCCTCAGTAACTGGTGCGGTTTGCTCTGCATCATCGATACGTCGAGGGGGATTCAGGACATGCGTCGGCTCATTCTCGCAGCCATGCTCGGGTGCCTAGTTGCCAGTAGTACCGGCTGTTTCCCCTTGAATATGTATTCATCGGATCCACAGCTTCGTATGGAAGAGCTGTTGAATCAGTCCGAAGATCTTCGGCAAGCCCGCCTCGAATGGCGTCGCTTCTGGATGATCGACCAGCCTAGCCACCTCACGCCTGAACGCGTGCATGGCGGGTTGCAGTAAGACTGCATTGACCGAACACGTGAAGTAGCTGGACTGCCCTGCAGCCCAGCTACTTTCATTGATTGGTGCTGAGACTGCAAAGAGAAGCATGATCTCGTTCACTGACATTATCAAGTCTATCGGCGTGCCGCCTGCACACCTGGATTCTCGTCTAAAAATTTGTGTTATCAATTTGTTGCAATGACTCTTGGGAGAGGACCATTCACCCACGAGTCCACCTTGCGTCGTTTCCCCGATCTGTTATGAATTGTCGCAGGATTATAACCTGCCTGAAGCTGCACACCTCGTTTATCTACTCAATCTCCCTGGTCAGCGTATAATCTCCTAACGTCATTGATGAACTGCCACTCAGGCGTGTTTATCGTTTTGCGAGGGGAAGAAATACATGTACGAGCGCTTCACTGACCGTGCCCGCAAGGTCATGCAGCTGGCCAATCAAGAAGCCCAGCGCTTCAATCATGAATACATCGGAACCGAACACATCCTGCTCGGTCTCGTCAAAGAAGGCTCAGGTGTGGCAGCCAATGTGCTCAAGAACCTCGATGTTGATCTTCGCAAGATTCGACTCGAGGTAGAGAAGCTCGTCCAGTCTGGCCCTGATATGGTGACCATGGGCAAATTGCCCCAGACACCCCGGGCCAAGAAAGTCATCGAATACGCTATCGAAGAGGCCCGGAACCTTAGCCACAATTATGTGGGTACAGAACATCTGTTGCTCGGCCTGCTTCGTGAAGACGAAGGGGTTGCAGCACAGGTACTGCGTAACCTCGGTCTCAAGCTCGAAGATGTCCGCGAGGAAGTCCTCAACCTCCTCGGCCACAACCTCGAAGGCAGCGGCGAATCGGGCGAACCAGCTGGTGCAGGCGTTGGCTCGAGCGGTGGTTCCGGTGGAGGTGGCAGCGGAAAAGGCAAGCAGAACCGCTCCAAGACTCCTGCACTCGATAGCTTTGGCCGCGATCTGACCGAACTCGCTCGCCAGACCAAGCTCGATCCTGTCATTGGTCGATCCAATGAAATCGAACGAGTGGTGCAGGTTCTTAGCCGACGTACCAAGAACAACCCAGTGCTGCTCGGCGAAGCAGGCGTCGGCAAGACAGCCATCGTTGAAGGCCTCGCTCAGTTAATCATCGAAGGCAACGTTCCCGAATTGCTCCGTGATCGTCGCATTGTTGTGCTCGATCTGGCGATGATGGTGGCTGGCACGAAATATCGTGGCCAGTTCGAAGAACGCATCAAAGCCGTGATGAACGAAGTGCGTCGTGCCAAGAACACCATTCTCTTCATCGACGAACTTCACACACTAGTTGGTGCAGGTGGCGCAGAAGGTGCTATCGATGCCAGCAACGTGCTGAAGCCTGCCCTGGCACGTGGTGAAATACAGTGCATCGGTGCTACCACGCTGGATGAGTTCCGCAAGTACATCGAAAAGGATGGTGCTCTCGAACGACGCTTCCAGCAGATTATTGTCAACCCGCCGAGCAAGAAGGAAGCTGTCGAGATCCTCAAGGGGCTCCGCGACCGCTATGAATCACACCACCGCGTGCAGATCACCGATAAGGCTCTTGAAGCAGCTGTCGAACTTTCAGATCGGTACATCACCGGCCGATGCCTGCCTGACAAGGCCATCGATGTGATTGACGAAGCAGGTGCCCGTATTCGCCTGAAGGCGACCACTCGTCCACCTGATCTTAAAGACATTGATGCTGACATCGAACGGCTTAATGCTGAGAAGGAAGCAGCTGTCGCAGAACAGGACTTTGAGAAAGCTGCGCAGCTTCGCGACCAGGCTGACAAGATCAAGAAGAAGAAGGAACAGATCACCAAGGAATGGCGAGAGAAGGCCAAGGAAGTCGATGGCGTTGTCGATGAGGAAGTCATTGCTGAGGTAGTCAGCAAGATGACGGGCGTCCCCCTCAAGAGACTCAGCGACGAAGAGACCAGTCGTCTGCTCCGCATGGAAGATGAGATTCGCAAGCGAGTTATTTCGCAAGGCGAGGCAATCGAACGCATCAGCCGGGCCATCCGCCGCAGCCGTTCGGGTATCAAGGATCCCAAGCGGCCCATCGGTACCTTCATCTTTGCCGGTCCGACTGGTGTCGGCAAGACGCTGCTTGCCAAGCGTATCGCCGAGTTCATGTTCGGCAATGAGGAAGCTCTCGTTACCATCGACATGTCGGAATACATGGAGAAGCATAACGTCAGCCGTCTGATCGGTGCTCCGCCAGGTTTCGTTGGTTACGAAGAAGGTGGCCAGCTCACCGAGAAGATTCGTCGTCGGCCCTATAGTGTGGTACTACTCGACGAAATCGAAAAGGCTCATCCAGATGTCTGGAACATGCTGCTCCAGATCATGGAAGAAGGCCGTCTGACTGACAGCTTCGGACGGATTGTGGACTTCAGAAACACCATTCTGATTATGACCACTAATGCCGGCGCTGAGGAAATCACCAACAAGAGCATGCTCGGGTTCGGCAAGAAAGATGCGGACACGAACTATGAGAAGATGAAGGAAACCCTGAAGTCAGCGCTCGATCGCTACTTCCGTCCGGAGTTCCTGAATCGCCTCGATGATATCATCGTATTCCGCCAATTGAACCGCGAAGACCTGCAGAAAATCGTCGATATCGAACTCGAGAAAGTGTACAAACGACTGCAGGAAATGGGTCTCACTCTGAGCCTCACTCCCGAAGCACGCGAGTACCTTATCGAGAAGGGCTACAACGTGGAGTTCGGTGCCCGACCTTTACGTCGAGCTATCGAACAACTGTTGGAAGACCCACTCTCAGAAGACTTGCTGCGAGGCACCTTCCATGGATATGACATTATCCGTGCTGAACTCGTCCCCGGTGAAGGCACTGAGAAGCGCATCACCTTCGTAGCATCGAAGAAGGAACCCGCCGAAGTGGTGACGACCAAGGAAGCGCCTAAGGAAGGCAACCTTGCAGGCAGTGCGAACTAAGTAACAGATAGTATCATCAAGCAAGGGTCGTCGAAACTATGATTCGACGACCCTTTACTTTGCATCTGGCCTGTCTGAAACCGAGTAGGAACCTGGTATGAATTGCCCCTTTATTTGATCAGTCGCAGTACCGGGTAATCTTTGCCAACCTGGAGTTCATCGCCAAAGAAACCCCATACAGCAAGGCCGTCGTCAGCACGTGGTTCCAGGAGGAAGCTGGCGAGATTGCCCAGCGGCTGTGAAGTTTTCACCATCACATAGTCCGTTTGCTTGAGTTCCACAGACTTCTTGCTGCAGCTCACCTCCAGTTGGACCTGTCGTCGGCCCTGATAGGCCGATTGACTGGAGTTGAGGCTGGTTACTTGATACACTTCCACGTCGAAAGAGCCATCGCGAGGCAGTTCACTGATGGCGATACAGTGCTGCTCCAGGTTGGAGATCACGTTAGTGCAACGGCGAGGTATGAGATAAGCGGTAGGTCTGCTAACGGTCAGCGTTGCTTCGACGCCACCAACATAGGTAACTGGATATTCCTTGCCTTGCGTAGTACGAACACGCTTGCCGTTTTCTTCTTTCTCTGCGTAGCCAAGAATGGTGTAGCGACCGGGAAGAGGGACGATTTTGGCCCTGAGCGCAACATCCATCCCGCCTTGCTGCTGTCGCTGGGCTGCATCGTTCAAGGTCTTGATGATGTCTGCCCGATGGGCTGCTGCATAATCGAGGATTGTGTGGACGAAATCCTTGCTAGCCAGCACACGATCTTTGTAGCTCGCATACGAGTAGGATTCGCTCAGAATGCCGATGCGTTGTCGCATAGCGCAGTATTGGGTGCTGAAGCGAGGCTGATGGCCATAGGTTTCCCAGACTGTCTTATCGCGGTTGAAGTTGCCGTAATAGAAGCTCTTCCATCCACCTTTCTTGTCGAGCCGTTCAGTAAGTTCGGGGACCATCTGCTCCATGGCAAGTTTGACAATGGCTGAGTCGCAAGCAGGGTGCTTGCTGACATCGTAGGTAATGACATGGCGGTGATAGGATCCATTGGTGGTATGACAATCAACGATGATATGGGGATTCCAGGCATCGAAGAGCTTGACGAGGCAGCGTATTTCCGGGCTATCGAGTTTGACGAAGTCACGATTGAGGTCGAGACCTTGAGCATTGGCGCGGATGCCCATTCCTGCCGAAGGACCAGCCTGACCGGGGCGATTCTTCATATCGATGCGGTCGTTCCCGTCAGCATTCAGGTTGGGATAGACGAGGAAGATGACATCCTTCAAGATAGGTTGCGTGTTTGCCAGCCCCAGTTCGCGGGCCAGCATCAGCACACCTTCCTTACCGTCCACTTCGCCCGCGTGGATATTGGCAAAGGCCAGCACGATAGCCTTGCCCGATTGCCGAGCCTCCTGAGGAGAACTCACAGGTGGATCAGCCACGATGAGCAGCGGCTGAGGTTTGCCTTCGAAGGTCTTCCCGGCATCAGGGATGAGCTTGATGCGAGGCGATGCCTTGGCCAGCCGCTCACAGAGAGCGACGACTTCGGCATGCTTGCTCGTGGCCTGGAAGTCGGAGCTTTCTGCAACAGTCAGTAATGCCTGCGGGATATCACCAGCATCCAGTGAACCAAAGGTGCAGAGAATCGTTATGATGGTAAGTAGCTTCATTGAATCTTCAGCCTCGTGTGAGAAGATAACTACGTTGTATACGAGAATACAACTCAGCACTAGCAAAACCTGCAAGGAGTAGCAGTAGATGGAATGGTTGGAAAAGCATCTGCATGCTGGTGCGGACCCGGTTGGCTGGGAGATTGTCCTGCGTATTGCCACTGCAATGCTGCTGGGGTTTCTTGTAGCTGCGATTTACAGCTTTACTCGTCCCCGGCATGACACGGCTGGCACCAGGGGCATTCTTTCCACGATTGTGCTGCTGGCGATACTGCTGGCCATGGTCGTCATGGCAGTGGGAAACAGTGCTGCGAGGGCGTTTACGCTGGCAGGTGTGCTGGCTATCGTCCGATTCCGTACTGTTGTGGAAGATACCCGTGATGCGGCTTTCGTCATCTGTGCTGTAGTCGTAGGCATGGCAGCCGGGGCAGGGTTTCTCGATGTTGCTGTCATGGGTTTGCCTTTCGTCGCACTTGCGGCATACCTGACTCAGAATCACCAGGTTCGGAAGATATCGCCAGCGTCGATGCTCAAAATCCGATTTGATACCAAGCAGCCACTCCACCAGTCAATTGACACCTTGATGCAGCGTTTTGCAGAGCACTATCAGATAAAAGGAAACGGAACCTGCAAGAAGGGGACGACATTCGTGGTAACGTATCGGATACGATTGAAGCAGGGAATGTCATCGTTTGAGCTGGTTCGTGATTTGAAGACCCTGCCCGGCATGCAAAGCGTTGATTGGAAAGCGTCATGAGACGATTGTTGCTGCTGGATCTGGATGGGACTGTAGTCGATTCGCTCGGTTTCATCATGCGCTGTTTTCGCGAAGCTGTGAACCCGTACACCAGGAATCTACCTAGTGATGCCGAGATAGTAGCAACCTTCGGTCCGGCGGAAGAGCAGTGCATCGCACTGGTGTTGCAGCAACATCAGCAACATGGTTGGCTGCGAGAACCATATTCCACCGGCATGGCTCAACGTGCGGCTCACAGGTTCCATCAGCTCTATGCCAGCGGCTACGAAGCTGGTCTGGTGGAATGTTATCCTGGCATGGCAGAACTGGTGCTCGAAGCGAAGCAGCAAGGAAAAGCCACGGGTATCTTTACCGGCAAAGGCAGACGTTCTGCATTGGCAACACTGGAACATGTGAAGTTGCTGACGCAGTTCGATGTCATCGTGACCAGTGATGATGTGCAGCATCCCAAGCCGGCTGCAGATGGGGTGCTGCTTGCCTGTCGCTTGACTGGTGTTGCTCCCCAACACACGCTTTTCGTAGGTGATAATCCAACCGATGTGCTTGCTGGTCAGCGTGCGGGTGTTCGCACGGCTGCAGCGATGTGGGGAGCAGTCTTTCCCCAGGAAACATTGGCAGCACTGCCAGACTATATACTGCAATCTCCAAGCGAGTTACAATTGCTGCTTTCCAGAGATTGATGATCTCTGCTCCTTGCACCATGATTCACCTGCCATGAACAATACCTTTCTGACCTCTTTCAAGGTTGATGTCACTCCTCCGCTGGGACATTCGCTATGTGGTGGCTGGATCAAGCCAGCGACGAAGATTGGTACACCACTTTATGGTTATGGGATCATCATCCAGGGGCCGGAGGCGCCGGTCGTGATACTGGCCATGGATTGGACAGGCATCCTGAATGAGAGCCACATTGAGTTCACGAAGGCCATCGCTCAGGCAGCCCATACGACTCCGGAGCGAGTTGCTCTTCACTGTGTACATCAGCACAATGCTCCTTTCGTAGATGGAGGTGCACAAAAACTGGTGAGTGAGCAGAAAGACTTGCCCGCTAGCTTCGATGTCACCTGGTTCAAGAGTATCCAGGAAAAGGTGACGAAAGCGATTGTAGAGAGTCTGAAAAAGCTACAGCCACTGACGCATATGCATACCGGATTGGTGAGAATTGAGGGCATAGCGAGTAATCGCCGTCTGATTGGACCTGATGGCAAGGTGCAGGGCTGGCGTGGCAGTTCCTGCAAGGATGCCAGGTTGCGTGCAGCGCCAGACGGGTTGATTGACCCCTGGCTGCGAACCGTAGGCTTCTGGAACAACGACACCAAGCTGGCTTCACTGCATTACTATGCTTGTCATCCCATGAGTTACTATGGCGATGGCGAAGTGAACTACGACTTTGTTGGCATCGCCCGCGAACGATTGTTTGAAGAAGATAAAGTGCCACACCTTTACTTCACCGGTTGCTCGGGCAATGTGGCTGCTGGCAAGTACAACGACGGCAGTCCACCGCGACGACTGGAAATGGCAGAGATCATGTATGATGCGATGCAGAAGTCTGATAATGGAGCGGATAAAGTTCCACTGGATCGATGGGAATGGCGAAGCCAACCTGTGCAGTTGCCACCACGGAAAGGTCTGCAGGAAGACAAGATTCGACAGACCATCGCAAACCCTAAGGAATCGACAGCAAACCGTATCCGGGCAGCAATGCAGTTCTCTTATCTGAAGCGCTGCGAAGCGAAGATACCCATTATCTTGAATGGGTTGATCCTGAACAGTAACACACGAATCATTCATTTGCCTGGCG
Source organism: uncultured Bacteroidales bacterium (assembly GCA_964410845.1). Classification (GTDB taxonomy): domain Bacteria; phylum Planctomycetota; class Planctomycetia; order Gemmatales; family HRBIN36; genus JAEUIE01. Next base: position 7,972 of record CAYPJB010000016.1, read on the forward strand.
AGTGCTTCGTTGAATATCAGCAATATGCCAAGTTTCAATTGGAAGAGGCTTTCCTGATCACTGTTTCTTATGGTGATGGCGGGCCATGGTATATTCCCACTGCTGCTGCGTATCCACAGGGAGGGTACGAAGTGTCAGCCTCCTGGGTAGCGCCAGAGTCTGAAGCGATCATGCAGGAAGCCATCAAGCACTTCCTTCGGCGATGATTTCAATATTCGTGTAGTCGGCATTCCTGACACAGACTTCGTCCGGATCGTTTCCTACGTTAACCATTCGATGAGCCTGGCAATATCAACATCACATGCTTCGGGAGATTCTGCATGGGTACTTTCACTGGCAAGGTCGCTTTGGTCACAGGTGGCACCTCGGGTATCGGGCGAGGGACCGCTGTGGCCTTTGCCAGGGAAGGAGCAAAGGTGGTAGTTGCTGGGCGACGGGAGAAAGAAGGAGCAGAAACCCTTGCCCTCATCAAGGTTGCCGGTGGTGAAGGTATCTTCGTCAAAGCGGATGTCAGCAAGGAAGCAGATGTCATGCACTTGATCGAGACAACTATGAAGACCTACGGTCGACTCGATGCAGCGTTCAACAATGCAGGCATCGAAGGTGATCCGTTTGTGACAACTCAGCAGGCCACGGTTCAGAATTATCAACGTGTTTTCGATGTCAATGTCCTGGGGGTGCTGCTGTGCATGAAACATCAGATACCTGCCATGCAGAAGACAGGGGGTGGAGCCATTGTCAATAATGCTTCAGCCTTCGGGATCGTGGGCATGCCTGGTGCAGGTGTCTACGTGGCCAGCAAACATGCGGTCATCGGGCTTTCGCGCAGTGCTGCCCTGGAACTGGCGAAAGAGAAGATCAGGGTCAATATTGTCTCGCCGGGTGTTACTGAATCGGAAATGTTTGATCGTTTCAATGCACTGGGTAGCTCCCGTGAAGTGATGTCGAACCTGGTGCCCAACGGCCGAGTGGGTACACCGGAAGAGGTGGCTGCAGCAGTGTTATTCCTCTGCTCGCCGGCTGCATCGTACATAACAGGCGCCAATATTACAGTGGATGGAGGCTGGACGGCTCAGTAACGTCGCAAATACAGATGGGATGCCTTCCTCTCTTTTGGCTCCCACTTGTCATGTGCTTCTGGTACGCTCAGGGCAGCACGAGGAATGTGACTGTCATGCATTCATTGATCATTGATCTATTCGGTCCGATCTTCGCCAAAGAACTTGTCGAAATGGCAAGGCGCTGGCGCTACTACCAGAACCGGATACTTCTGGGAGTAGTAGTGCTCTTTGTTCTGTTCGTTGCGTACGAAGGCAATCGTTACCGCTGGGTGGGAGGCAACATGTTGCCTCAAAATATGTCGAAGATGGCCGAGATATTTTTCATCAGTTATCTCTGGGTGCAGTATCTCTCCGTGTTCTTTTTTGTCCCTTTCTTTCTCACTGGCGTGATTGCTGGTGAACGTGAGCAGAAGTTGCTCGACCTGTTGTTCACCACGCAGCTTCATGATCGCGACATCATCTTCGGCAAGCTTGGCAGCAGAGTGGTGTCGATGCTGATGCTGATCATCAGCGGCATTCCCATTATTGCGATCACCATGCTCATGGGAGGCGTCAATCCAAGAACATTGCTGTTGGGAATGATAGGCACCATGCTGGCACTTTTCTGCACCAGCGCAGTTGCCATCTATATGTCAACCACGACCAAATCGAGCATCGGAGCACTGGTTCGCACATACTGGTGGCTGTTATTCTGGATAGTCATCGTTCCGGCAGCCATTGGTCTGACAACTGAACTGCTGATGTATTGTTTCCTTGATAACGAAACCTACGTCAGCATGGCTCGTTTTGAGTATCAGAGGATCGGCACCACTATCATCGCATTGCTCAATCCCGTCACCTGCTTTATTGCTGCTCAGGATGTGAGTTTGGCCAACCATTTTGCCGGCAAGCTCGGTGAATGGTATTTTCCTCTGATCATGGTGATTTCGGTCCTCATTGGCTGTTTGCTGGTGTTCTTCGCTATTCGCAATGTCCGACGAGAGCCACGAACCTCGAAATGGATGGATCGAGTTCGCTGGGTGATCGGGGGCCTGGTGAATCTGCTGTTACTCAAGCCTGTGACTAAACGCTTGCTCAAACGATTACCTCCCAGTCGTACGGACAAGTTCCTCATGTTTCCTGTGGAAAATCCGTTGTGGCTGCGTTCACGGATGGCGTATGTGTATGATCGTGAACAGCATATCCAGCGTGTGCAACTGGCAGGCTGGTTGCTGTTTGCGATAACTTTTGTGACTGCCTTGATTCTGGAGCCTCGCTTCCTGAATGAGGAGGAAGCCTCCATGATCTTTCTTGTCTGGATCTGGTTGGGCGTAGGGGTGCTGTGTTGCCTGGTGGCTGGCAACTCCATCTCGAGTGATCGTCGGCATGGTTTCTTTGAGTTTGTTCTGGTCACTCCGCTCACTGCTCAGGAAGTGATTCGTGGCACTTTCCTGGCCGTGTGGCGACATGTGAAACTCAGTTATTACTTGGCTCTAGTGGTGACTGCCATCTTCATGGTCTTTGGTAAAGTTGAACTGGGTAATGCCATCACCTCCGTAGCAATTGGTTCCGCCTTTGCTTGTCTGCTTGTCCTGCAGGGGATAATTTGTTCGCTCGTGTCACGGTCTGTGTCGATTGCACTGGTTGCTACGTTTGCCTTCCCGTCAATACTGCTTCTTGGTATCCCCATGTTGGGTTCCATGTTCCGTCAAGGGGTGCCTGTATTTCTGTTTTCTCTGACCTTGGTGGGGGTCCCATTGAGTTTCGTGATGACGATGTGGCGGAAAAATAGCTTCACGATAGCATTCTTTCTGACTTTCTTTCATCTGGGTTTAAGTGTATTCACCTCCTGTTGGTTTTATCCATTTCTCTCACAACGCAGTGAGATGCCTTTGATGATCATTAATGGTGGTTATCTCACAATCGAATCGCTGAGAGAAGTTCCGTATTACTACGCACACAGTTATCGTGAAGTATGGGGATTTGCCAAAATCGCGTATTTGTGCTGCATGATACTTTCCTGTGCGTTCTTCTTCCGCTGGGTCTGCTGGAACTATGACGTGCTGAGTGGTCGTCGCGAACGGAGTACCAAGTCGCCCCTGCCATCCACATCGTCTGTGCCTTCACCGTAGTGGAAAGGCAGCCGTAGTCTTTAGACTTCATGAGCCATTGACCACCTCACTGCTTCGTCTAAGATGTCAGTTGAAGTTAACTCTGGGAATGATCCATGAAGGCGGAAGAACGACATCGTTTGGCGGAAAACGATTTGGTCAAAGGAATGAACCAACTAGCTGGCGGAAGCTGGCGTCCGTCCAACATGATGCTGCTCATGGTTGGGCTCGTTGTTCTGCTCGGTCTTGTGTATTGGTATTGGTCTACAACGGCTGCCAATCGAGTATCGAGAGCATGGATTCAATACTACGAACAACGTGATCGTTTGGACGATGCTCCGGCCAGTTGGAAGGCTGGTCCCGCTGGTCAGGCTGTTCAACTAGGCAGTGCTGACAAGGCTTTCGAGCGTGGCTTCACCAAGCTTTTTGTTGATCCGTCAGCTGCACTGAAGGAATTTGAAGCTGCTGCCAGTCAGTACGAGGAACTGAGCAAAATTGCCAGTACCACGGAAATTCAGCTGCGATCCATCATCGGTGCAGCTCGTTCCTTTGAAAACACGGGTGATAGCACTAAAGCACTTGCTTTTTACAACCAGGCACTGGACAAGTTTGGCAGCAACAATGAATGGAAAGATCATCCTTTGCTGAAAGATGCCAGAGAGCACAAAGAGAAGTTGAGTGCTACCGGTGACGATAGTCTGGCAGCTTTGTACCAAAGCTGGGCCAACAAGCTCAAACAGGTCAAGAACGAGGGCACATCCGATAAGCCCTCGATTCCCAACATTCCTTTGCCACCACTACCCAAGTAGGCTGGCCAAGCTAGCTACTTGACAATGTTGAGTAACAACTTTTGTTCTGTGACGAGATTGATTCCGTTTACTGTGCCCGTTAATCGAATCGTTATGGTTTTATCAGCAGCAGGCTGAGCGTTCTTGCCAGCCTTGACCACCCATTTGGCTTCTGTTGCCTTTTCTGCAATAACAGGTGTGCTGAGGGTGACTCCTGTGGGCAGGCCTTGCACCTGCACATTCACTGCACCTAGAAAGTCATTCAACCGTTTTAACTTGATAGCCAAGAGTGCTTCCTTGCCCTGTTGGACATCCAATTTCTTGGGGAAGTCAGCTACAGCTACGACCTCGCGATAGATACTGACTGGAACTGCTGACGATGTTTCTGCAACCAGAATAGCAGGCTTCTGCTTTGCCTGCGGATCTTTGGCGTAAGGCACCTGCCCAGTGATTCGCAGAATCAATGGAAACTGGTCTGAAGTACTGGCAGGCTGAATCTGCAGACGGGCCTCTATATCAGCCTTATCTGCTGGAATGGTCAGAGGTTGGTTGTTGTTGAAGACAACGCCTGGTGGCAAATGCACTGCCGTCACAGTTAAAGGCACTTTAGATTCGGGCCAGGTTCTGTCAATCTTGAGTTTCACATTCGTGTTCCCCCCAATAGGCAAGTTAATGGGCGTAGGGGGCATACTGACCTTGATAGCAGGGGTACCTGGTCGCACAGCCATTGCGATGGAACGACAGAGCCTGCTGATCCCGGGGCCGTTATTCTGTTCATTGGGGTTGGGCCATACCAGGCAGCCGGCACGCACCTCGCGGGTTACAGTATTGCCATCGATGGTGGCTTTTGCCTGGATGCGAATAGTTCCGTTCCATTCAGCTACTTTGTCCGCAGCAGCGAAGACAATCGCTCCGGTGGTGGAACCAGCAGGTACTGTCATAGACGTACAGGTGATACCGGCTGGAAGCCCTTCCACCATGCAGGTAACCGGACCCGTAAAACCTTCTCGACGAAACAGCACCATATCCAGATGCTGTTTGCCGCCAGGAACCAGCCGAATCGATCCTGGGTTCTGTGGATGGGTGTCCAAAGCTACTGCACGGAAATCGGGTCGCGGCTTATGAATCGCAACACGATATTGCAAGCGAGGATCGCTTCGTAGCGTTGCATCCCGGCTGCTGACCATGAGCAGGTATTTGCCATCTGCTGGTATCGTAGCGCGAGTGCATGGGTCATCCGTACGGCACGCAAAGCGGTGGTAGTTGCTGACATCGGGATGATCATCATATTCACCGATGAGATTGCCCTTATCAGATCTAAGTTCGAAATACAGATCGAGAGGAATGCCTGCACGTTCGGCAAAGCCTTCCAATGAGATGACCTCGCCCGCCTTGGCACTGAACGAATACCAGTCACGATCATTCTGGCGTTCAATGCGTCCCAGAATATCACAAGGCAAGGTGACGGCTTGCGCCTTCTCCGGGCTGCCGTGATCCTGTTTTTCCATCACAACAGCACCGCTGGAATAGAAAACGGGTGCTGCGTTCGACCAGCCATGCTGATTGCGAGTGCGATAGAAGAATCCATCCAGTCCAGCCCGTGCTGGCGGAAGCCAGGGGTAACCCTGCATTTGTTGAGCAGCTTGCAAATCGGAAGGTGGCGCTAGAGTGATTGCCAGCTTCTGTAACGGTTGACCAGCAACTACGAACGATGGGTCTTGCGTTGCTCCCACCAGGTTTCTTCCCCATATTGTCGCGGAGACTGCTTTGCCAGGCTCCACGACATTAGGCGCCATGGCTTCAATCCACGGACGTGTCGAAACGCTCAGTCGATAGAAAGATTCTGCACTTCCTTCCACGTGTGCATGGGAGCACAGACGAATCAGGTAGGTGCCATCCGCAGGAACAGTGAATTGGCAGAATCCATCGGGCTCGGCACGAGGTCGATTCGCCACCAGTAGTCGGCCTGATTTGCTAAAGACGCGAATGTCCGGCTCCAGTTTGCTGTCGATACTTTCTGTGGCACATTGGACGATAACCGTTTCCCCTTTCTTGCAGGCAACAGCAAAGTAATCCACATCGGCAGGGGTTTGAATCACGCCATTCATGGTACTGTTGAGGGGGAGCGGCTGAGCCTGACCCACGTCATTATTCGGTTCTTTCTCTTGCGATTCAGGCAACTCTCCAACGACGAAGCTTCTAGGATTGGTAATGCCAAACGTTCCAACTGCTCGAATATCAACGATACCTGATGGCATGTCTTTGGGGATCTTCAGAGTAAACTGGTTGGGCAGGAATGTGCCCGCTTTCTTTGGATCAGGCGTGCTCTCGGCGATGATGCCTGCTGGCGAAATCATGAGGCTGGAAATGGTATCCAGATCAGCCCCGGCTAGTGTAAGTTGAACGGTAGTGCCTGCCTGGCCACCGGGTGGTGTGAGAACCGTGAGTCGGGGAATAGGCTGTGCAAATGCTGTAGAGCCGAGGATCAGCAGTAACGCAGCATACTGAAAACGATACATGATCTACTTCCGGTGGGATGACTGGCAGGAAGAATATCGTACCAGTGTATTGTGTTTGGAACAAGCAAGAAGCAACTGTAGATGACGCAAGTGCCCTGAATTAGCCAACTTCACTTCTCAGAATCCCCCAGTTGTACTTTGCCTATAAGTTCTGATGCAGATCACCTATTTTAGCTGATGGAAATGGCCGATAAGAAAAGAATGAGCCAGGATGTCATTCGACTTCAGCATGCCCCCGAACCACAGGTTGCCAAGCAGCGGCCTGCGCTGTTCCGTGCGTTGGGCAAAGATGAGCCACCAGTTTCGATTAGCATAGATGGTCATCAGTATGAGCGGATCGAAATATACAAACATGATTCGTGGGCAGCAACTGCCTTGTACGAAGGCAGCAATGGCCTGGCAATTGCCAAGTTCAATCGCCAGCAGCCGATTGGCTTTATCCCCATGCGCTGGCTGGGACATTGGCTGGCCCGGCACGAAGCAACACTGCTGAAACGATTACAGGATCTGCCGAACATTCCCCGCGTGCTGGGACAAGTACTCGTCGATGGTAAACCAGCTCGGCATGCTGTTGCACGGGGATATATCCTCGGCCATCCAATGAAGTCCAAAGAACAATTACCACCAGCATTTTTTGATAAACTTCGTTCGATTCTGCGTGATGTTCATGCTCGTCAAATCGCCTACATGGATTTGCACAAGCGTGAGAACATCATTGTTGGTGATGATGGTGCTCCGTATCTGATCGATTTCCAGGTGAGTTATATTCTGCCGAGCGGTTGGTGGACAAAGTTCACATTGCTGCCCTGGATGCTTCGTTTGTTCCAGCAGAGCGATCGCTATCACTGTGTGAAGCACTTCGTCAGACACTCTTCGCAAGGTGCAGTAGAAGGGGAAAAGGCTGTGAATGCCGCACGCCCCTGGTGGATTAACATTCACCGCTGTGTGGCTGTTCCCTTCCGTTGGTTACGTCGGAAGTTACTGGTACTAGTAGGTATTCGCCAGGGTAAAGGTCGCGTGGAAACGGAAGCTTTTGCTGAAGATGCCTTGCGAGAGACCAGCACCCAGCTTCCGAATGCAGCATAGTGCGGCTCATAATGCCAGGAGTCGTTCTGCCACTTCGCCCCACCTGTCAAACGCCTGATACCGCTGCCCCATGCTGTCCAGATGCCGAGCCAGCTCACTTCGCGCGAAACGCAGTTGCTCCGGCACCAGCAGCGAAGGAATAATGTCGGTCGTGCCATCGCCTGCGTACGCCACCAGCTTCGGTTCTTCCAGCGCCAGTGCTGCCTTCACGATAGCTGTCTTGTCGATGCCCGTAATCGGTGAGAAGAACTGTAACCCATAGGGGCGGCTCATCAGCAGTCCCTGGCCTTCGACAAACTTACCGGGGTTGGTGTGAATAACCAGTGGTGGTTCGATGTGCTTCAGTAGTTTCTCGATGTACCAGCCACATCCAGCGGAAGCGACCGCAATCTGCCAGCCTGCTGTTCGCAGTTCCTTCACCCAGTGAGGCAACTCTGGTTCGAGTTCCATCTTCGTCAGCAGTGCTTCCAGATCCTCTTCACTACAACGTATTTCAGCGAAGTACTTCTGCAGCACTTCAAAGTGAGTAATTTTATTATCGAGATACTGCTGCCAATAGTTCGGCACCGTGGCAGGCAAGAGCTGCGTGATGACCAGTTGATAGAAATCTTGTCGACAGAGGGTGCCATCGAAATCGGTGATCAGAATACGGCGCATGTATACATCTCAGTGCAGACTAGCAGTCATGTTATTGGAACATGTGGGATAGGCAGGAATGCCTGTGCCTCCACACTAAAATCTGCGATGAATTAAAACCACAAACGGAACCCGATCATCGGGCCTTGCAGATCGGTCGAGCCGATGCGCAAGTAATCGTAGCCAACATAAGCCTCCGCGTGCTTCCATACCATGCCCATGCGGCCGGTGGCACGGAAGACAGAGGCATTCCCCAGTGTACCGGCCTCCAGTTGAGCACTGAAGGTATAAGGCTCCTTCGGAAACCATTCCCAACCATAGACGAAGTTGATGCCCCAATCGGTACGCCGTTGATCGTCCAGAAATCGTGCACCGATGCCCGCCCGATATTGCCATCGCTGCGACTGGGCAAAACGAAAGACAGCGTTGATATCGCCGATTACCAGGTGATCTGTCTGTAAGGCTTTTTTGTCTTCCTCGAAGAACTGGGTTGAACCACTGATGCCGAATCGAGTCATGGTGTCAACGAGGAAAGCCAGTCCTAGACGATTGACACCTGAGAAGTCCGTGCCTGCCTCTGCTGAAGCACGAATGCTGAGTAGATGATCCCAGGAACAGGGAGAGACGCCGTCGATCATCTCCCCTCGTCCCATCTGCATCAGCCCATCCCACCTCTCGGCATAGGGGTAAGAATTGAAGACAGCGTTCGACCGATAGTCATCACCAACAAGAGCTACCGGGATGGTAAATGGTGATGTCACAATGTAGAAGGCAGCATACGCTCCGAGCGTGTTGAGATCATCACTCTCTTCAAGAAACGATGCTGAATGATCAGATGGATTGCTGCCTGAACTCGATGGAGGTGGTGATGGGGAATCCAGCTTCGGCGAACGTACTTCTGAACGGACACTTTCGAGCCGACCTTCCTGGGCAAAGCTGCTACTCACGAAACAGAACAACACCACTATGTTGAACTTCGACATGGATATGAGACCCTACCATGGGCATTCCATGGCGTTGACAATACTGATGGCTAGTTCGTCGATAACACGCTGTTTGGCGGTGGCGAATGATTGGCCTAGTTCCTGAGCGTAAGGTGCAGTCTTACTGAAGATCATCGGTCTTAAATTGTGTGCTGGAACGGGCGCAGGCGGTGAGAGAATATCGGTTTGAGGCGTGGGCACAGGCCCTGTCTGAATTGCTGGTTGCAAGGTGATGGGCAGGAAATAATCCTGGCCTGTACGAGTATCAACAAAGCTGACTTCGACAATCATGGTGAAATCACGATTGCGGGCTTCATTCAGTTCATTCTGCAAAAGAACATGGGACGCACCGATCTTGATGGTACCCAGGAGTTCTGCATCTGCACTGCCATTGACCACTTTGTAAGGTGTAGTGTCTTCAATACGTTTGATGACTGCCTGCGTAAGTTCGTATTCGATGTCACGGAAGAAGGTAGTGTTACGGAAGATCGGCACGCGTACGGTCTTGACGTTCGGCCTGGCCCGACTGCCCAGGCTGTAGCCGAAGATGTTGAAGTCCTTCATCGACTCAGCAGAGCAGCCGGCGAGGAGTGTCAGGATCAGGAGTAGTGAAGCCTTCCGTAGCATCGTAATTCCGTGGTTACTGGTTCGCTGCACGTTCTGCATCCACTTCCTGGCGAATTTCAATTAGTCGATCTGCCGCCTTCTTTTCCCATTCGGTGCCAGGGTAGCGGAGCTTGACCAGTTCGTAGTAGAAGTGGGCGGCGCCTGGATGCTTGGTTCGTCTGTAGAACTCAGCGACGTTGTAATCTTTCTGAGCCTGCTGCTCGTTGATCGAAGTCAGCGTGCGATCCAGGAAGGCTTTCTTGTCGTTCAGTTCGGGGAAGCTTCGTACAGCCTTGTCGACCATCTGCCGTGCTTCGGTGAGTTTGCGGCCATCGTACTCAGGCCCACCTACCTGGCGAATCTTGGCCTGAATAGCCAGTTCCATGGCAGCGGGGGCCAGTGGTGAACGAGGGTACTGCTCAACCAGCAAGCTGTAATCGAGATCAGCATCGTCGTAGCGTTCACGGTAGAAATTCACGCCACCGGCACGGAACAGTGCCTGTGGTGCTAGGGGGCCGCTTGGGTCTTGCGTGTAGACCGCTTCGCAGGCCTTGAGAGCATAGTTATCCTGGTCGAAAGTAGGCTTCTCACGTTCCCAGTTCAAGAGTTTGGGGGCAACGAACCAGCGTTTGCCCTCTGCTACCTCCTCCTGTGCCAGCATCTCTTTGCGAGTATCTTCAAGCCAGAACTCAGCTATCGAATTCTGCCGTTCGATGGCTTCCCGGCGGTAGCGAGTGGTCGGGAAGGTCTTCACCAGCTTGGAATACGTATCGCGAGCCTTCGGGTAATATCCCTGGGCATAGAGACATTCCGCTTCCTGGTAGATGCACTCTTCGTAGATTTCGTTGTTCTTCTGTTTCTCTGCCTTCTTGCCAAGATAACTGAACCACTTTTCCGCATCAGCATGCTGGCCTTGCTGCATCAGCAGCTTGGCAGAAGCGCAGTCACCTGCGAGGGTGCCTGGCGTCAGTGCATCCTTGGCATCCCAATGTCCGGCCCGAAGCACCGTTTCCTGAGGCGGAGGAGGCAACTGAGCACTTGGCTTGCTCCAACCATCCCACATATCGCCGGGCGACCAGGTGGTGCAACCAGCAACCGAAATGAGACCGACGAATAACCAGGAGTTGATCAGTTTGAATTTCATGTCCTGGTCTCCGTACCGTGTTCGTTCATCCAGTAAGGTACTGCATCGTTCGCGGGCGTTTGCCCAGCAGGTGGCTGATGGCGTGATTCATCAACCCACGCAGTTCCTGTCGTATCGCTGGAGCCAGCCGCATGACCGGTCCCAGGTGTTCTAGTTGCTGCAAAGCCAGCCAGGCATCAGGCGTAATCGCCCGGGCATAACGTGCTTTGTGGCTGCAAGCCGGACAGATGATGCCTCCCAGTTGCGGGTCGTATTGCAGACCCTCAATCGGTAACACTCGATGGCAGGCGGCACACTCGTGTAAAATCGGGGCAAACCCGAGTTCTTTGAGCAACTGCGTTTCAAAGTGGATGACGATCTCTGTCGTACTTTCCTGCTGACCGAGCAACCTGAGTGATTCGAGGGCTGCATCGAACAGAACCGAATGAGGATCATCTTCCTGCGTGAAATCGCTGAGTAGCTCCGCGAGATAGTAGCCTGCATAGAGCGCCTCCAGTTTCCTGGAGAGCACGCTGAACCGTTCCGCGACCCGAGCTTCAATAATGAGATCGAGCCCACGGGATGGCTTGCGGAGGAGGACGATACTGCACACTGTCAGGAGGTCAAGAGCAGATTCGAAGTTGGACTTGAGCCGACGCCCACCCTTGGCCAGTCCACGCACCTTGCCCATTTCCCTGGAATAGAGGGTAACAATACGGCTCGTCTCACTGAAATCAGTGAAACGAACGACCAGGGCTGTGATGCGTTGGGGGGACAATCAACTAAACTCGATTGCCAAACTCTTTTGTTATCTCTTGGTGGAAGTAAGAACAGGCATCTTTTTCATTACTAAACGTCATCAAGCCAGATTTTACCCCACGCTCGCTGTAATAGACTGCCCAACTGCCATCCGACTGACTTTCAATGCAATAAGCCTCGTTGGGCAATTCACCTTGGAGGCAGTATGCGTCCGCAGGAACCTTAAGCCGTTGCAATTCAACTGAAAGCTCCGCGAGTATCAACTGATTAACCTCCACATGGGAGCGAATAATAAAAGAACCTCACTCGAAATCATACACCGTAACTGGCACCCCTGAACTGATCAGAATCTGTTCAATGAGTGGTTCAATCTCTGTCCACTTTCCACCTGCGAGACTACAGCCAATCCGTGGCATGTGGACTGATGCACCCAGTTCGACAGCCTTGGTTGCGACTTGCTCGAGGCATTGTGCAACCGCATCATACCGAATGGGTGGCCCGGAACTTCCTTTCTTGATGCCACGTTGAGCTACCATATTCGCTACCCAGATATATGGCTCGACCTGGACAAATTGGACAGCACCAAGAACAAAGCCACCGTTCTTGCCTGATGCATGCCAGGCACGATACGCTGTTTCAGGCTCTTCCCATCGCTTGGAAATCGCCAGAACAAACCCCTTGCCCCACCCACCGATGTCATTGCAGATATGGCAAATGATCTTCACGCCCTTGGCTTGCGGGCTTGTGGCATCACCTTTAAGGTAGTCTATGGTAGACATGTCTTCGTTTCGGCAGACTGTGCCACACTCCAACGGTACTCCGGTGGGGTGTGGCCTCGAAGCACAAGAAATGGTCACATAATCCAATTAGCGATTTTTCTATCAAGCAACCACACCCCTTCTGAGTACAGCCGGAGTGTGGCACCTGTTTAGATTACTTCGCATATTCAACAAATCGCGTCTCTCGTACCAGTGAGATCTTGATCTCGCCTGGATAATTCATCTTCTCTTCGATGGCCTTGGCGATGTCGCGGCAGGCTTTCTGGGCTTCCTGGTCGCTGATCTTCTCCGAATTGGCAATCACGCGCACTTCGCGGCCTGCCTGGATGGCGAAAGCTTGATCGATGCCGTGGAAGCCACAGGCGATCGATTCGAGTTCTTCGAGTCGCTTGACATACTTCTCCAGTGTATCCCGACGGGCCCCAGGTCGGCTGGCACTGATGGCATCGGCTGCTGCAACAATCACCGTATAAACGTGATCGATACGGATGTCATCGTGGTGGCCAACGATGGCATGCAATACATGTGGATTGGTCTCACCATACCGCTTGGCCAGTTCAGCACCAATCTGCGGGTGGCCACCTTCCATCTCGTGGTCAGCAGCTTTGCCGATATCGTGAAGCAAACCGCAACGGCGGGCCAACTTACCATCGTAGCCCAACTCTTCAGCGATGAGGCCTGCGATATGGGTGACTTCGAGCGTGTGCAAGAGCACATTCTGGCTGTAGCTGGTACGGAACTTTAGGCGGCCGAGGAGTTCGACGAGCTTGTCGTGAACAGGACCGACGTTGGCTTCCAGAACAGCCCGGTTGCCTACTTCCATGATGGCCCGATCCATCTCAGCCTTGGTTTCGTTGACGATTTCTTCGATGCGAGTCGGGTGGATTCGGCCATCCGCGATCAGCTTCTGCATCGCCATCTTGGCTGTTTCACGACGGACATTATCGAAGGCAGAGACGACTACCACACCGGGAGTATCATCGACGATGACATCCACGCCGGTAGCCTTCTCGAAGGTGCGGATATTGCGACCTTCTCGACCTATGATGCGCCCCTTCATTTCGTCGCTGGGGATGTCGACCGTACTGACCGTGGTATCGGCTGTATGTGCGGAAGCATAACGCTGCACCGCGGTGGCAATGATCTCACGAGCACGTCCTTCAGCTTTGACTTTCAGACTATCTTCGTGCTTTTGGACTCGCTTGCCGATTTCTCCAGCCAATTCCTGCTCGATACGACTCATCACCTGAGCGCCAGCTTCTTCACGCGTCAACCCGCTGATCTCGAGCAGTTTGTCGGTCTGCTCCTTCTGAGCTTCTTCGACTTCTTTCAGACGGCGTTCGTATTGCTCGCGGCGTTCAGTCGCTTCCCTCTTGATCTTGTCAACAATCTTCTCTTTCTTGAGTAATGCCTGCTGTTGCTGATCGAGAGATTCTTCGCGCTTTTCGATTCGGCGTTCCTGGTCTTTCAATTCGTTGCGAATGCCTTGCAGTTCCTTGTTGAATTCCTCGCGTTTCTGAAAGAGGCCATCCTTCGCTTGTTGTTCGATGTCTTTGGCATTGGTGCGGCCCTGGGCGATGATGGTTTCCGCTTCACGTTTGGCCTGTTCGAGCATGGCATCGACGTCTTTCTGGACGCCAGCCTTGCGAAGTCGATCAGCCCAGGTGCGTACGGCATAACCTCCGCCCAGACCGAGCAGAAGGGCTACTCCTGCGGTGATAACTAGTTCCATGGGTGTCCTTTACGGCAGCAGATGCAGCCGGCGGACCAAACGTCTCGAAGTCACTACTGAATGGGGGCAGCCAGCAACGGTACAACCCCACAGCCCAATCGGGCCAGTGGGAGATAGAGGTACAATGATGTAACACAGACGGCACGGTCATGATCACCAGATACGTTGTGTTTCTGCCTGCAGAGTGTCAAAGGAGGCCGAAGCCTCGGATACGATACGTCAGGTACGAACGGCTATAGGAAACACTCTCCTTCCACTTTACGTGGAAGGAAAATGAGAAAACGAACTCTATTGGGCATGATACCGCATTAGAAGAGCGATGCAACGGGATTTCATCTGGTTCATCTCTTCCCATTTCAAGAAAGAGGAGAAGCCAAATCGTTAGAGACGTTCCACAATCAGGGCAACAGCATTGCCGCCACCGAGGCAGAGAGAAACCAGTCCTCGCTTGGCATTGCGTTGCTTCAGCACACTGAGAAGTGTCACCAGGCAGCGAGTTCCCGAGGCACCAATCGGGTGACCAAGGGCGATAGCCCCGCCGTTGACGTTGATTTTGCTTTCATCGATCTTGAGTTCGTAGTTGCAGGCGAGCATCTGAGCGGCGAATGCTTCGTTGAGTTCGAAGTAGTCGATGTCGCTGAGCTTGAGGTTGGCCTTGGCAAGCACCATGTTCACGCTGCTGACCGGGGCGATGAAGATATCCTTAGGAGCAACGCCACTGGTGGCATAAGCAACCACGCGGGCGATGGGCTTGGCACTGAGTTTCTCCAATCCACGGCTGCTGGCGACAACCACGGCGGCGGAACCGTCGTTAATGGTCGATGCATTCCCTGCAGTGACGGTGGACCCACCAGGGAAAGCAGCGCGGAGTTTGGCCAGACCTTCAGCAGTGGTCTCGGCCCGGTAGCCTTCGTCTTTATCGATTGTTTTTGCCTTGGGCCCACTGCCAACGGTAATGCTGAAGACTTCTTCAACGAAGCGCCCTTCGTTCCAGGCTGCAGCGGCACGTTGCTGACTTTGGGCGGAAAAGCGATCCTGGTCGACCCGGCTGACATTGTGAGTCTTAGCGATGTGTTCTGCGGAGTTACCCATGTGGCAACCTTCAAAAGCGCAAAGCAGGCCGTCGTTGATCATGGCATCGGTAGCGGTTTGGTCGCCATACTTGAAGCCACCCGTACGGGCAGTTTGCAGCAGATAAGGTGCCCGGCTCATGTTCTCGAAGCCACCGGCAATAACGACATCATTATCGCCTGCACGGATCGACTGGGCAGCCTGCATTACCGCTTGCAGGCCGGAGCCACAGACTTTGTTGACAGTGACAGCGGAGATGGTGTTGGGAAGACCACCATGAATGGCAGCCTGGCGAGCAGGGTTCTGGCCGAGACCAGCCTGAAGCACACAACCCATGATAACTTCATCCACCAGTTCAGGTGCGACTTTGCCTCGCTTGAGAACTTCAGCGATGGCAAGAGCACCGAGCTTCGGGGCGGGGACATCCATCAGACCACCGAGAAACTTGCCAATGGGGGAACGAGCACCGGTAACGATGAAGGCGTCAGACATGGGGAGAGGCTCCACAATGAAAAGCTTTAACAATTATTGTAGGAAATGCATCAGATATAAAATGTCAAGATAGGCGGTCGGTAACGATCGTGTGGACCGCAGCGATTCAGACAAGTCTGATTCATCTGCAAGTTGTTAGGCGCGTACCAATCTTCATAAGCCCAATCGTTGAATACAGTCGATATCCCAGCATCGA